>VAXS01000208.1 GCA_005883255.1 Actinomycetota bacterium
GATGCCGATCACCCAGCCGGCCCACGCGCGCTCGCCCCGCGGGTTGACCGCCACGCCCATGATCGCCCACATGAGCACGAATGCGCCCAGCACCTCGCACAGGAAGCCCGCGCCCACGTTGCCGGACAGGATCTTGGAGATCGACGTGGCGCCGTAGTTGACCCCGCGTCCCTCGTCCAGCAGCAGCAGCTTGGTCACCAGCGCGGCGGCCACCGCGCCCGCCAGCTGGACCAGCCAGTAGATCGTCGCGTCGATCAGCGTGATCTTGCGCAGCGCGGCCAGCGCTGCGGTGACCGCCGGGTTGAAGTGCGCGCCCGAGGTCCCGCCCAGCGTGTACACGAGCATGGCCAGCACGAACGCGTGGACCAGCCCGATCACCGCGAAGTCGGTGACGCCCAGCCCGCCGGCGGAGTTGAGGGTCACCACCATGCAGACGAACAGGACGAGGAAGAAGGTCCCGATGAACTCGGCCACGTAGGCCGGCGTGCCCCGTTCCTCCACAGCGCCTCCTTCGGTCGTTGGCGAAGCGGCGCGATTCTAAGAGGTCGGGCGGCGCACCAGGCCCGCCACCAGCTCGGTGCCCTCGCGGTTCATCCGCGAGCGGGGGACCACCAGGTCGAAGCCCGCCCGCTCGGCCCGATCGCGCACGTCCGCCTCCACGTGCGAGTAGAAGCCCAGCGTCCGCCTGCCGTGCAGCTCCCCGCCCGCCGCCATCGAGTCCACCAGCATGAGGCCGTCCACGGCGTCGGTCGTCAGGTCGACCACCAGCACGTCGGCGAACTCAGCCTCGATCCGCGCCTCGTCCTCCTGCCCGGTGAGCGTGACCTCATGGCCGGCGCCCTCGAGCATCTCCAGCACCCGCGAGCCGAACAGGAGGTCGGGGACCAGCGCCACGACCCGGGCCACTACTGAGCCCGCATCCGCCGGAACTGCTCGCGGACGGACTCCGGGCGCCCCCACATCGGCACCACCTCGACGCGCCCGCTGCGCACCTCGCGCACGGCCAGCTCGCCGCGGATGCCGGCGTCGTCGAGCAGCTTCAGCGTCCCGTGGACCGTGGGCGCCGCGGCCGCGTGGCCGAAGCGATGCGCCACCAGGAGGCGGAAGTGCCAGTCGTGATGGGAGTACGGCAGCGCGTTGCAGGTGATCAGGTACGTGGCCGCGTCCACGTAGCGATCCTCGTCGGCCAGGCGCAGGTCGATCTCCAGGTCCGTCCAGTCGTCGGGCAGCGAGTCGACGATCTCCTGGAAGGTGTCGGCCAGCCGGCGCGCCACGCGCGGAGCCTACCGCCCGGCGTCGCGTGCGAACCACTCCACCAGGCGGCGCTGGCGGTGGGCGAAGATCCGCTCGATCAGCCACCGGGCGGCGCGTCCGGCGCCCGGGAGGCGCGGCTCGAACGTGAGGCGGTCGCGCACCTCGGACTCGCCCGGCCCGCGGGCGACGACCGTCCGCTCGTGCTCCCAGAATCGCATGCTGCCCATCGGGGAGCGCTCGAGGAAGCGCAGCGGCCCGCGCTCGACGATCGTCACCTCGTCGTAGTCGATCGGCAGGATCCCGCCCAGCAGCACCCAGCTGCGCCCGGCGGGACGGCCCAGCTCGAGGCCGTCGAGCCGCAGGCCCCGCGCGCGCCCGGGGACGGTCATCCGCAGCCATGGCCCCAGTTCGTGGTTGACACCCTCCACGCTGCCCACCCGGGCCCACACCGCCTGGGCCGGCGCCGCCACCGAGCTGGTCCGCACCACGGTCTGGCGGGCCACGGGTCACTGCATGACCACCTGGCCGGCGTAGGTCCCGACGCTGGAGGACGCGAACCCCGACGCCATGAGGGCCAGCGCGAAGGCCAGCGCCGCCCCGGGCCCGATCAGCGACCGGAAGCCGGCGTGGGCCTCCTCGATGCTGTCCACGCCCAGCCCGCTGCCGTGGAACAGCGCGGCCGCGATCACCAGCATCAGGATGTTCACGATCCCGGCCAGGCTCATCGCGATCACCACGTCCCAGCGCTGGAAGCGCAGGAGGCTGCGCCGCTCCTCGTCGTCGCGGGCGGGGATGCGGTCCTTGGTCAGCGCGGAGTGCAGATAGATCACGTGCGGCATCACGGTCGCGCCCAGGATGCCGGTGGCGAGCAGGATCGATCCCGTGCCGTCGAAGCCGGGCACGAAGCCGCGCAGCACGCCGCCGGCGTCGGGACCGATGTGCAGCGCGTCGTACAGGAAGCCCAGCAGGATCACCCCCAAGAGGCCCGCGATCGCGAGCTCGAAGCGGCGGTGGCCCCGGGTCTGCAGCCCGAGGATCGCGAAGGCGACGACGCTGGTGATCAGCCCCGCGGCGAACAGCGGCACGCCGAACAGGAGGTTGAGCGCGATCGCGGCGCCCACGAACTCCGCCAGGTCGGTGGCCATCGCGATCAGCTCCGCCTGGACCCACAGGCCCCAGGTCACCGGACGCGGGAAGTGCTCCCGGCACAGCTCGGGCAGGTTGCGCCCGGTGGCGATGCCCACCTTGGCCGACAGGTACTGGATGAGCATCGCCATCAGGTTCGCGGCCAGGATCACCCACAGCAGCAGGTAGCCGTACTTCGCGCCGCCCGCGATGTTCGTGGCGAAGTTCCCGGGGTCGACGTAGGCGACGCAGGCCACGAAGGCGGCGCCCAGCATGGGCAGGGTGCCGCGAATGCGTCCGCGGCGGCGGACCAGCTGGAGCGCGGTCGGCCCGGGGAGGGCGACGGCGCCCGCGTCCACGCTCGGGGGCGGAGGCGGCGGGTTCACGACTGCACCTCCACGCGCATCGCCTGCGCCAGGGCGCCGCCCAGCACGTGCACCTCGGCGCCGAAGCGCGCGAACAGCGGACCGTCGAACGGGTGCTTGTCGACGATCTGGAAGCGGCTGCCGGGCGCGATGCCGCGCTCGGCCAGGTAGCGGAGCATCTCCGGGTCGGCGTCGGAGACGCGCACCAACGTGCCGGCCTGGCCGGCCCGCAGCGACTGCAGCGGCACCGTGTCGCCCTCCTCGATCCGCAGGTCGGCGGTGGGGATCGGGTCGCCGTGGGGATCGTGCGTGGGGTTGCCCAGCTTGGCGGAGATCGCCTCCTCCAGCTCCTCGGACAGCACGTGCTCGAGCACCTCCGCCTCCTCGTGCACGCGGTCCCAGGGCACGCCCAGGGACTCGGCCAGGTAGAGCTCCAGGAGACGGTGGTGCCGCAGCACCTCGAGCGCCAGGCGGCGCCCGTCGGCGGTGAGCTCCACGCCCCGGTAGGGCACGTGGGAGACCAGGCCCAGCTCGTCGAGGCGCTTGACCATCCCCGAGGCCGAGGCGGCGGTGACGCCCAGCCGCTCGGCCAGCGCGTTGGTGCTGACCGCGCCGCCGGCGCGCAGCTCCAGCCCGTAGATCGCCTTCGCGTAGTCCTCGATCGCCGAGCTGGTGGCGATTCCCCTGACTGCCATGACTGAGATTTTGGCAAGGCTAAACTTGATTTTCAAGGCCTGATCGCTCGCTATCCTGGATAGGTGGCCGTCGCCGACCGCCTGTCCGCCGACTACGAGGTCCTGACCTCGGGCTGCGGGCTGCTCGACCGCTCCGAGCGGGGCAAGCTGGCCCTGACCGGCGGCGGCGCCAAGGAGTTCCTCAACGGCCAGGTCACCAACGACGTGGAGGCGCTGACCCCGGGCCGCGGCGTCTACGCCGCCTTCCTGTCGCACAAGGGCAAGATGCTGGGCGACCTGCGGGTGCTCGACCTGGGCTCGGAGCTGTTCCTGGACACCGAGCGCGTGTCCCTGCAGGAGCTGTTCAACCTGATCCGCCGGAGCAAGATCGGGTTCGACGTGGAGCTGCACAAGCGCACCCTGGAGCGCGGCCTGCTGTCGCTGGTGGGCCCCGAGGCGCGCGCGGTGGCCGGCGCCGGCGAGCTGAGCTCGGACGAGCACGACAACGCCCCGGGCGAGGTCGCGGGCATCGCCGTGACGCTGGTGGCCACCGACGTCGGCGTCGACCTGCTCTGCGACGCGGAGCGGAGCGCCGACCTGAGCGCGGCCTTGCAGGCCCGCGGGGCCGTCCCGGTCGAGGAGGCCGCGGTGGAGGCGCTGCGGGTGGAGCGCGGCCGTCCCCGCTACGGCCTGGATCTCGACGACAGCGTCATCCCCCAGGAGGCGGGGCTCAACGAGCGGGCGGTCTCGTTCACCAAGGGCTGCTACGTGGGGCAGGAGACCGTGGCCCGGCTGCACTACAGGGGCAAGCCGAACCGCCACCTGCGCGGGCTGCGGCTCTCGGGGCCCGCGGCCACCGGCGAGGAGCTGCACCTGGGCGACCGGGCGGTGGGCCGGCTGGGCACGGTCGCGGTCTCCCCCGTCCACGGCCCGATCGCGCTGGCCATCGTGCGGCGCGAGGCGGCGCCGGGCGAGACGCTGCGGGTGGGCGACGGCGCGGTCACAGCGCGGGTCGTCGAGCTGCCTTTCTAATCGCGACTCGGTCGCAGGACTTTTTATTGATCCGGCGCTCGGGGGCCGGCGCAAGACGGCGCAGTGACCCCCTACGGAGGAGTGCCGATGAGGATCTCTCGACACCACGGAGCGCGCGCCGGGATGCTGGCCATCCTGGGCGCGCTGGCC
>VAXS01000209.1 GCA_005883255.1 Actinomycetota bacterium
TCGGGTACTTCTTCGTCCGGCTGTACATCGAGGCGAACCCGGCGTTCTCGCGCTTCGGCTTCTTCGGCTTCGCCTTCGGCAACGACTGGAACGTCTCGGCCAACCACTACGGAGCGCTGCCGCTGCTGGTGGGGACGATCGTGACCTCGGCGGTGGCCCTGGTGATCGGGGTGCCGGTGGCCGTGGCCACGGCGCTGTTCGTCACCGAGATGTGCCCGCGGCGGCTGCGCTCGCCCCTGACGGCGATGGTCGAGCTGCTGGCCGCCGTGCCGTCCGTGGTCTACGGGCTGTGGGGCTTCTTCTTCCTGATCCCCAAGCTGCGGCCGGCGGAGCAGTGGTTCGCCGACACGTTCTCGTTCCTGCCCTTCGTGGGCGGGCACGTGGCCGGGCCCAACTACTTCATCGCCGGGCTGATCCTGGCGATCATGATCGTGCCGATCGTCTCCGCGATCAGCCGCGAGGTGGTGGCCACCGTCCCGTCCGACCACAAGGAGGCGGCGCTGGCGCTGGGGGCCACGCGCTGGGAGATGATCCGGATGGCCGTCCTGCCGTACTCGCGCGCCGGGATCTCCGGAGCGTCGATGCTGGGACTGGGGCGGGCGATCGGCGAGACCATCGCGGTGACGATCGTGATCGGCAACGCCCCCAACATCGGCAAGCAGCTGTTCGACCAGGGCTACACGCTGGCCGCGGTGATCGCCAACGAGTTCGGGGAGGCGGCGTCCACCCCGATCCACCGGGCGGCGCTGATCGCCGCCGGCCTGGTCCTGTTCGTGCTCACGCTGCTGGTCAACCTGGCCGCCCGCTATTTCGTCGTGCGCGGGACCCACGGCCGCCGCCCCACCCCCGAGCTGGTGGCGACGGCCGGCGAGGGAGCGGGCTGAGATGAGCGCGCTCGCCCCCGTCAGCCCGCGCCGGCGCCGGACCGACCTGCTGGCCCGGGGGCTGCTGGCCGTCGGCACGCTGCTGGCGCTGGTCCCGCTGGTCCTGGTCCTCTACTACGTGGCCAAGAAGGGCCTGGGCACCTGGAGCTGGAGCTTCTTCACCACCGACCCGACGGGCAATTTCCTGGGCTCCCCGGGCGGGATCAAGAGCGCCATCCTGGGCACGATCGAGATCGTGGCCCTGGCCACCGCGATCGCCGTGCCGCTGGGGATCGGCGTCGCGCTCTACCTCGTGGAGTACGGGCGGGAGAGCCGGTTCGCGGCCGTGGTCCGCTACTTCGTGGACGTCATGACCGGGGTGCCCTCGATCGTGTTCGGCCTGTTCATCTACATCACGCTGATCCTGTCCGGAGGCGTCGGCGGCTTCGCCGGCTGGAAGGGCTCGCTGGCGCTGGCCCTGCTCATGCTGCCGATCGTCACCCGCTCGGCCGAGGTGGTGCTCACGCTGGTGCCCGACTCGCTGCGCGAGGCGGCGCTGGCGCTGGGCGCCCCGCGCTGGCGGGTGGTGGGCCGCATCGTCCTGCCCACCGCGCTGCCCGGGCTGGTCACCGGCTCGCTGCTGGCGATCGCGCGGGCCGCCGGCGAGACCGCGCCGCTGCTGTTCACGTCCACCCTGGCCCTGGCCACCACTCTGAACCTGGGCACGCAGATGAACTCGCTGCCCGCCGTGATCTTCGCCGACGTGGGCCAGGCGCAGGACCGCCTGGTGCGGGTCGCCTGGGGGGCGGCGCTCACCCTCGTCCTCATGATTCTCGTGCTCACCACCCTCGCTCGCCTAATCTCTCGAAGGAGCCGCTTCGCGTGAAGCCCATCGGCATGACCGACCAGCCGCCGACCACAAGCCCTCGGATCGCTCCTCGGACGCCCGCGGCCGGCCTCCGCGAGGTCGAGGCCCACGGCCGCAGCGTGACCCTGCGCAACCTGCACGCCTACTACGGCGACGTGCACGCGGTCAACGGCGTGTGGCTGGAGTTCCCGCCCAACCAGGTGACGGCGATCATCGGCCCCTCGGGGTGCGGGAAGTCCACGCTGGTGCGCTGCATCAACCGGATGCACGAGGAGGTCCCGGGCGCCCGGGCCGCCGGCACGGTGCTGCTGGACGAAGTGGACGTCTACCGCGACGACGTCGACGTGGTCTCGGTCCGACGGCTGGTCGGGATGGTGTTCCAGAAGCCCAACCCGTTCCCGACCATGTCGGTGTTCGACAACGTGGCCGCCGGGCTGCGGCTCACCGGCGTGCGGGGCGGCGACCTGCGCGACCGCGTCGAGCGCTCGCTGCGCTCGGCCGGGCTGTGGGAGGAGGTCAAGGACCGGCTGGGCCGGCCCGGCATCGGCCTCTCCGGCGGCCAGCAGCAGCGGCTGTGCATCGCCCGGACGCTGGCGGTCGAGCCCGAGGTCATCCTGATGGACGAGCCCTGCTCGGCGCTGGACCCGGTGGCCACCCTGAAGATCGAGGAGCTCATCGCCGGCCTGCGCGCCCGCTACACGATCGTGATCGTCACGCACAACATGCAGCAGGCCGCGCGCGTCTCCGACTCCACGGCGTTCATGCTCAATGGCGAGCTGGTGGAGCACAGCCCGACCGAGAAGCTGTTCACCACGCCGCACGACGCGCGGACGGAGGAGTACGTCACCGGGAAGTTCGGCTGATGCCCGAGGCCCGGGCCCGCTTCCAGGACGAGCTGCGCCACCTCGAGGAGCAGGCGCTCGAGGGACTGGACATGGTGGTGGAGGCGCTTGTCGCTGATGGCGCTCCAGGCCCCGGTGGCCACCGACCTGCGCCTGGTGGCCTCGCTCCTGCACGTCATCAAGCACATCGAGCGCATGGGCGACCAGTGCGTGAACATCTGCAAGCTGATCCCGCTCTCGGGGCACGACGCTCCGGCGGACGCCGAGCTGGTGGCGCGGATCGAGAAGATGGGGGAGCTGGTGCGCTCGCAGGTCACCCAGGCGCGGCAGGCCTACTCGCTGCGCGACGTGGCCCTGGCCGAGGACCTGGTCCGCCAGGACATGGAGGTCAACCGGCTCAACCGGGAGTGCTTCGCACGGGCGCTGGCGATCGGCGACGACCCGGACACGCGCGAGTGGGCGTCGTACATGATGCTGGTGGCGCGCAGCCTGGAGCGGATCGGCGACAACGCCGTGGACATCGGCGAGCAGACGGCCTTCGTGGTCACCGGGCTGTTCCGCGAGTTCTCCGACGCCTCGCACGCGCCGGCCCGCTAGCGCCCGCGATCCATAGACTCTCCGGCAGTGGACGAGGCCGAATTCCGCGTGCTCGTCAGCCAGGACGAGCGCCACTGGTGGTTTCGGGGGAGGCGCCGGGTCATCAACGCCCAGCTCGACCGGTTGGGCCTGCCCGGTGGCTGCGCCGTGCTCGACGCGGGGTGCGGATCGGGCCGCACCATGGACGAGCTGCGGCGCTTCGGGCACGTGGCCGGCTTCGACCTCAACGAGCTGGGCGTGGCCCATGCGCGCGCCCGCGGTCACGACGACGTGCGGGTGGCCCGGCTCGAGGCCACGCCGTGGCCGGACGAGTCGTTCGACCTCATCACCTGCCTGGACGTGCTCGAGCACACGCCGGACGATGTGGTCTCGCTGCGCGAGCTGCGCCGGGTGGCGCGGCCCGGCGCCGCGCTGCTGGTGACGGTGCCGGCCTACCAGGCGCTGTGGTCCTCGCACGACGTGGCCAACCACCACTACCGCCGCTATCGGCGACCGGCGCTGCTGGCCGCCGGGCGGGAGGCGGGCTGGGAGCCCGTGACCTGGAGCTACTTCAACTCGATCCTGCTGGCCCCGGCGGCGGCGGTGCGGCTGGCCGAGCGGCTCCCGCGGCGCCGCGGCGAGCGTGGTCGCTCGCACGTCGAGGTGACGCCCCCGGCGCTCGACGGCCTGCTGGAGCTCCCGCTGCGCGCGGAGGCGGCGGCCGTCCGGAGGGGGGTGCGGCTGCCGGTGGGGATGTCCCTGATGGCGGTCTTCCGCCGGGGAAATTCCCCGCAACCTCCGCGTGAAGAACCTGTGAAGAGGGCCGCGGGGGAGGTCCCGGCGTCGGACGCGGCTTCTACACTGCCGACGAGATGACTGGGACGACCGGCGAGCCCGCAGTCCTCCGGCTCGCGGTAATCGACGCCGATACCGGGTTCCTCACCGTCCTCGCCCGCCGGCTCGCCGCCGTGGGGTGGCAGCATCGCGTGCTGGGCAGCGCGGTGCGGACCGAGGAGCTGGTGGCGATGCGGCTCAACGCGCTGCTGGTGGACCTGGGCGTGCTCGGCCCCGCCGGCTGGGAGTACCTGGAGGCCGTGTGCCGCGAGCTGCCGGAGCTGGGCGTGATCGTGTGCAGCGGGCCGTCCACGGTGGCCCAGCGGGTGCGCGCCCTGCGGTTGGGCGCCGACGACTGGATCGGCAAGCCCTGCCATCCGGAGGAGGTGGTGGCGCGGATCGAGGCCGTGGTGCGCCGGCGGCGCCGCAGCCGGGCCGGGGCGGAGAGCGACGCGCTGATGGCGGGCGACGTGGAGATCCGCGCCGACCAGTTCCAGGCCTTCGTCGACGGCCGGTCGATCGACCTCACGCGACGCGAGTTCGAGCTGATCCGGCTGCTGGCCGGCATGGCGGGGCAGGTGATCGAGCGCGAGGAGATCTATCAGCGGGTGTGGGGCTACGCGATGGCCCACGGCGACCGCTCGGTGGACGTGTTCGTGCGCAAGCTGCGCCAGAAGCTCGAGCGCCACTCGCCGGGGTGGCGCTACATCCACACGCACTTCGGGATCGGGTACCGCTTCGCGGCCGAGCCGATCGGGAGCGTGGGGGTGGTGGAGCCGCCTCGGCCGGCGGCCGCGAGGCCTCCGGCGGGCGCGCCGGCGCGCGAAGTCGAAGCGCGCGCCGCGCCGGCCGACGCACCGGTGGGCGCCGGGCTGCGTCTGTAGCCTCCAGGGCACCCCGCCCGCGCCCGCATGAAGACCGCTCGCAACGTCCTGATCGTCCTCGCCATCGCCGCGGCGGTCGCGCTGATTCCCGCCGGGGGCTTCGCCGCCGGCCTGCTCCTGTGGGTGCTGGGGATCGCGTTCTGGGGGATCTTCGCCTGGTTCGGCGCCCGGATGTACCGGGAGCACCGGATGTCGCTGTTGGCGCTGGGCGATCGGATGCGCGCGCTGCTCTACGTCTCCATCGGGGTGGCGGTGCTGACGGTCAGCGCCACGCGACGCCTGTGGGACACGCCGGCGGGCGTGCTCGCCTGGTTCGTACTGATCGGCGGCGCGTCCTACGGCGTGTTCGCCGTGTGGCAGTACTCGCGCCGCTACTGACCGGCGCGCGTCTTCCGCCACAGAATCGTCACGTTCCCCCGCTAGTCCGCTGACGCCCGCCCCGGGACGCTGCCGACCTATGCAATCCCGCCTCCCACGCGTCCCAAGTCCACCGCCCCCTCCCCCCTCGCGCGCCCCGCGCCGGGCTGAGCGCGGGCAGGCCTCCGTGGAGCTGGTCGCGGTGCTCCCGTTCGTGGCCCTGCTCGCGCTGGTGCTCTGGCAGCTCGCGGTGGCCGGGCAGGCGGCATGGATGTCCGGCGCGGCGGCGCGCGCCGCGGCCCGCGCCCAGGCGGTGGGAGGCGACCCGGCGGCGGCCGCGCGAGGCGTGCTGCCGGGCCGCCTGGAGCGCGACCTTCAGGTCTCCGCCGAGCGCGACGGAGCGGTGCGGGTGAAGCTCGACGTTCCGGCGGTGGCCGGCGCCCGCCACCTGACCACGATCCAGTCCCACGCCCGCTTCCAGCTCCAGGGATGAGGGCACGAGCCGCTCGCTTTTCCAGGCTCCGCTCGCCACCGCGCCCCGGCACGTCCCCGCACGCGCGCGGCCGCGAGTGCGGCCAGGCGACGGTCGAGGTCGTCGCGCTGCTTCCGCTCCTGGCGCTGTGCGGGCTGGCGATCATGCAGCTGCTGGCCGCCGGCGCGGCGCGCGAGTACGCCGGCCACGCCGCCGAGGCCGCGGCACTGGCCGTCGGCGCGGGACATGACCCGGCCGCCGCCGCCCGCGACGCGATCCCGGGCTGGTCGGCCGGGCGCCTGACCGTCCACGCCCACGGCCGCCACGTCCACGTCCGCCTGCGCCCGCACTCGATCGTGCACGCGATCGGAGACATCCTCGCGGCGGAGGCCGACGCGGACGCCGGCCCAGCGACGTGAGCCAGTTGCTCGCGCTCGTCCGGGATCTCTTCCTGGCGCCGCCTTCGCGCGCCGAGACCCGGGTGGCGCCGCCGCCGGCTCCGTGCGCGGCGGTGCTGGCCCGCCCGCGGGAGGCCGCCGTCGCTGTGCCGGCGCTGGCGCTCGCCCTCGCCCGCCG
>VAXS01000210.1 GCA_005883255.1 Actinomycetota bacterium
ACCTTCATCTCCACCAGCGCGAAGCTGGCGCCCAGGCAGCGGCGCCGGCCGCCGCCGAACGGGATCCAGGTGTAGGTGCCGGGCGGCGAGTCCAGGAAGCGCTCGGGGCGGAAGGCGTAGGGGTCCGGGTAGATCGCGGGATCGTGGTGGACGAGGTAGGCGTTGGCCACCAGGCAGGCGCCGGGCTCGTAGCGCCAGCCCCCGACCTCCACCGACTGCTTCACCAGGCGCGGCGCCGCGTTGGGCAGCACCGGTCGGCGCCGCAGCGTCTCCTGGATCGTGGCGGTGAGGTAGGCGTCGCCGTCGTCGGCGTCGATCTCCGCCACCAGCCGGCGCAGCGGCTCCGGGGTGCGGACCAGGCGCTCGAACGCCCAGGCCAGCTCGGACGCGGTCGTCTCGTGGCCCGCGACCAGCAGCGTCATCAGCTCGTCGCGCAGCTCCTGGGGGGACATCGGCGAGCCGTCCTCGTGGCGGGCGGCCAGCAGCAACGAGAGCACGTCGTCGCGCTCGGCCTCCTCGGCCCGGCGCTCGTCGATGAGCTCGAACACCAGCACGTCGGCCTCCGCCTTCAGCCGCTCGAACCGCGCGTACGGCGACAGCGGCCCGAGGTCGCGCTGGAGCTGGGGCAGCTGGCCGAGTGGCCGGGCGCCGAGGGCGAGGATCTCGGTCAGCTTGTCGCGCAGCGCGTCCAGCCGCGCCCCTGGGTCGAGCCCGAAGACCGCCCGCAGGACGATCTCGAGCGTGAGCGCCTGCAGCCGAGGGTGCAGGGCGACTGGCTCGTCGCGGGGCCAGCTGGCGGCCTCGCGCTCGGCCACCTCGGACATCAGCCCGGTGAGGCGCTGCATCTTCTCGCCGTGGAAGGCGGGCAGCATCAGCTTGCGTTGCTCGAGGTGGGCCTGCTCGTCGAGCAGGATCACGGAGTTGCTGCCCACGACCGGCTCGAGGATCTGCGCTCCCTCGCCCGGGTGCAGAACGTCGGCCGGCGCGGTCATGAGCTCCTTGATCTCGTCGGGATCGGAGAGCATCACGAAGGGCGGCGCTCCCAGCAGCCGGATCGTGAAGCGCTTCCCGTAACGCGCGCGATTGCGCTCGAGCGTGGCGATGGGCCGCCACCACCAGGCGATCGTCTGGACGAACGCTGGCTGGCCCGGGCCCGGCGGCAACTTCGGCATGGCGATCTCCCCTGTCCCTCGGTACGTGCCGCCAGCGTGTCGGGGCGTGTCAGGCCGGTCTGTGGGAATGGACACAGATATAGAGCGTCGCCGCGACGGCGGTGGCCAGGTTGAGGCTGGAGACGCCGGCGCGCATCGGGAGCGACACCCGGGCCGCCACCACCCGGCCGAGCTCGGGGCTCAGCCCCCGGCGCTCGGAGCCGAAGGCCAGCACGGCGCCCTCCGGGAGGCGCTCGGGCCGCAGCGTCTCTCCCTCGGGGTCGAGCGCCGCCAGCGGGCGCCGCAGGCCGGCGAGCGACTCCAGCCGGCCCACGGGCAGCGCGAACTGGAGGCCGGCGGCGCCACGTACTGCGGCCGGGTGCCAGGGATCGGCGTCGCCGTGCACCGCCACCGCCTCCGCCCCGGCGGCGGCCGCGACCCTGATGGCCGCGCCCACGTTCCCCAGGTGCCGGGGCGCGTCCAGGAGGACCACCGGCCCGGGGCCGGGCGCGGACAGCAGCCCGGCCAGGTCGACCGCCGGGCGACGAGCGACGGCCGCGACACCCGTGGGCGCAGGCGCCGAACCCAGCGCGGCGAACGTGTCCGCGTCGACAGTCCGCGCCTGCCGCACGAGCTGGTCCCGCACGTCCGGGGCCAGGCGCTCGGCCAGCTCCGCGGCCGCGGCGGGGTCCACCGCCACGACCTCCACCAGCTCCGCGCCGAACCGCAGCGCGTGCTTGACCGCGTGGAAGCCCTCGAGCACGACCAGCGACGGGTCGTCGCGCGCGGCCCGGAAGCGCGCCGCGACGTCGCCGGTCACGGCCGGCCAGCCCACGCCTTCGTCTCGAGCACGCGCGAGATCGGGCTCTTGTACCAGGTGCGCCAGGTCGGCGGAGGTAGCATCGCCGTCTGTCGATATCCGACGCGAAATCCTCGACGGGTCAGGTCGAGATCCTGACCGTGGGGCACTCCACCCACCCCCCGGAGAGATTCCGGGAGCTGCTGCTGGGAGCGGAGGTCGAGGCGCTGGCGGACGTGCGCCGGCAGCCCGGCTCGCGCCGGATGCCCCACTTCGACCGCGAGGCGCTGGCCCGCGACCTGCCGGCGGCGGGGATCGCCTATGAGCACCTGCCGGAGCTGGGGGGCCGGCGCCGCTCAGCCGCCGGCAGCCCCAACCGGGGCTGGGAGGTCGAGGCGTTCCGGGCCTATGCCGACCACATGGCCAGCGCGGAGTTCGCCACGGGCCTGGCGCGGCTGGAGAAGCTGGGACGGCGGCGCCGGACCGCGATCATGTGCGCCGAGGCCCTGTGGTGGCGCTGCCACCGGCGGCTGGTGGCCGACGCCCTGACCGTGCGGGGCTGGCATGTCCGCCACCTGCTCCCCGATGGGCGCCTGGCGGAGCACGCGCTGCCGGAGTTCGCGGTGGTGGACGGGACGACGCTCACGTACCCGCCCGCGCAGGCCGAGCTGGGCGTGCCGGAGCCTCCCCCCCCAGGCGCTCCGCCGCAATCGCGATCGCGGCGGGGTTGACGTCCACCAGCACGAAGCGCCGCCCCAGCTGGCGGCAGACCGCGCCCAGCGTCCCCGACCCGGCGCAGAAGTCCAGGCACCAGCCGCCCGCGCGCGACGAGGCGGCGACCGCCCGGCGCAGCACGCCCTCGGGCTTCTGGGTGGGATAGCCGGTCCGCTCGGCGCCCCGGGTGGGGACGATCGTGTGCCACCACACGTCGGTGGGTCGCTTCCCCCGCGCGGCCTGCTCGGCGGTCACCAGGCCCGGGGCCATGTAGGGCTCACGCTCCACCGCGTCGGCGTCGAAGTGATGCGCGCCCGCCTGGCGGACGTAGACCAGGATCGTGTCGTGCTTGGCCGGCCAGCGGCTCCGGGGCTTGCCACCGTAGTCGTAGGCCCACACGATCTCGTTGAGGAAGCAGTCGCGCCCGAAGAGCTCGTCGAGCATCACCTTCGCGTAATGCGATTCGCGGTAGTCGAGGTGGAGGTAGAGGGTCCCGTGCGACGCCAGGAGCCGCCGGGCCTGCTCCAGCCGCGGCCGCAGGAACGCCAGGTAGTCCTCGTGGGAATCGTCGTAGGACAGGTCGGAGACCACCCGCGACCGGTAGCGCCGGCCAGCGAAGCCGCCACGGTCGCCGTGCTCGTCGCGCACCGACGCCAGCGAGCGCAGCCGGCGCTCGCGGCCGGTGTTGAACGGCGGATCGACGTAGACCAGGTCGAAGGCGCCGCCGGGGAGGCGCGGCAGCACGTCCAGGCTGTCGGCCTCGACCAGCAGGTCGTCGTCCAGGCGCAGGTCGGCGGGCAGCGCGTCGGCGCGGAGCAGGCGCACGGGGCCGACGGTAGCGGCGGCGTCGGCGGCCACTAGGATCGGGCGGCATGCGGGTCTTCGTCGCGGGAGCCACCGGAGCGATTGGCCGGCCGCTGGTCTCGCAGCTGCTGGCGGCTGGCCACGAGGTCACGGGGATGACCCGGGTCCCGCGGCACCAACCGGCTGCGACGCGAGGGCACCCGGGTCCTGCTGGACGCGGCGCAGGCGGCCGGCGCCCGGCGCTTCGTGGCCCAGTCGCTGGCGTTCGTGTACGCGCCCGACGGTGAATGGGTCAAGGACGAGGAGGCCCCGCTGGCCAGCGCGCCCGAGGGCGTGGTGGTCTCCGTGCGGGCGCTGGAGCAGGCCGTCCTGGAGGCGCCGGCGCTGGAGGGGATCGTCCTGCGCTACGGGCAGTTCTACGGGCCGGGCACCTGGTACGCCACCGACGGCTCGATCGCCGAGCGGGTCCGCCGGCGACGGTTCCCGATCGTGGGGCGCGGGGAGGGGCGGTTCTCCTTCATCCACGTCGAGGACGCCGCGGCGGCCACGGTGGCGGCCATCGAGCGCGGCCGTCCGGGCGTCTACAACGTGTGCGACGACGATCCGGCGCCCCTGCGCGAGTGGCTCCCGGTCTACGCCGCCGCCCTGGGCGCCAAGCCGCCGCGGCGCGTCCCGGCGCTGCTGGCCCGGATGGTGGCGGGCGCGACGGCGGCCCAGGCGGCCACCGCGATGCGGGGCGCCGCCAACGGCAAGGCGCGCGAGGAGCTGGCGTGGAGCCCGCGCTATCCCAGCTGGCGCGAGGGCTTCCGGGGCGCCCTGGGGGCGTAGTGGCCGTCGATCCCCTCCCGGTCCGGCGCCGGCGCCTGCTCGCCCTGGGCGTGGCGGTGCTGGCCGCCGCCGGGCTGGCGGCGGGCCTGGCGATCGGGCTGGGCGGCGGCGGAACCGCCCAGCGGCCGCTGGTGGGGGCGGGCCGGCCGGCCCGCTCGATCGACCCGCTGTCCTACTCCCCCGGGCTCGACAGCGACCTGATCCGCCGGGCCACGGCCGGATACAGCCACGTCCTGTACGCCAAGAGCCCCGGCGGGGTGACGGCCACGGCCCGGCGGGTGGCGGCCTGGCGCCCGCAGCTGGAGCGGGCGGCGGCGAGCAGCGGGGGCATCGTGGACGCGGACACGCTGGAGGCGATCGTGTTCCTGGAGTCGGGCGGGCGGCCCGACGTGATCGCCGGCGGCCGCGACCCGGCCAACGCCGCCGGGCTCACCCAGATCGTGGCCCAGACGGGACAGTCGCTGCTGGGCATGCGGATCGACCTGGCCCGTTCCCGGCGCCTGACCGCGCGCGCCCGGCGCGAGCTGGCCCGCGGGCATCCCCACGCCGCGGCCGTCGCCCTGGCCGCGCGCCGCCGGGCCGACCAGCGCTTCGACCCCGCGGCGGCCCTGGCGGCCACGATCCGCTACCTGAAGATCGCCCGGGGCCGGCTGGGTCGCGACGACCTGGCGGTGGTCTCGTACCACATGGGGATCGGCAACCTCCAGGCCGTGCTGGCGGCCTACGGGGAGTCGCGGCCCTCCTACGTGCGGGTGTTCTTCGACTCCAGCCCGCTGCGCCACGCTGCCGCCTGGCGCCTGCTGGCCTCGTTCGGCGACGACTCCTCGACCTACTGGTGGCGGGTGCTGGCGGCGAAGGAGATCATGCGGCTCTCCCGCCACGACCCCTCGCGGCTGGCGCGCCTGGACGAGCTGCAGACCAACAAGGCCTCGGCCGAGGAGGTGCTGCACCCGGAGGAGAGCACCGAGGTCTTGCGCACGCCCGGGGACGTGGCGGCCGCCCGCCGCGCCGGCAAGCTGGTGGCGCTGCCCGGGAATCCGGCCGTGCTGGGCTTCCGCATCGACCGGCGGATGGGCGAGCTGGCGCCCAAGCTCGGGCAGCGCCCGGCGCTCTACCGGGCCCTGGCGCCGGCGGCGCTGGCCGCCGCGGAGTGGATGGGACCCACGATCCGGCGGATCAGCGGGGTCGCCGGCCCGCTGGACATGACCAGCGCCGTGCGCGACCAGCGCTACCAGGGCCTGCTGCTGACCACGAACGTCGAGGCCACCTCGCGCTACTCGATGCACACCACCGGCTTCGCCTTCGACGTGCTGCGCCGGTACCGGTCGCACGCCCAGGCCATGGCCTTCCAGTTCGTGCTCGACCGGCTGCAGGCCCTGAACCTGATCGCCTGGGTGCGCGAGCCGGCCGCGATCCACATCGCCGCCGCCTCGGACGCCGCGGGCCTGCGACGACCCTAGGAGCTCAGGCAGCCCTCGAGCCGGGCGCGCTCGGCGCCGGACGGACGGCGCGCGTAGCCCACGACCACCCGTCCCCGCTGCACGGTCATCCCGCCGCCGGTGGACGCCAGCGTCCGGCCCAGCGCCACCGCGTCGCGCCCGGCCGCGCCCTCGGAGCTGAAGAAGTAGATGCCCGCACGCAGCCCACGGCGCGTGACGTCGAGCTCGGCCGTCGTGTGCAGGAGCGGGCTGGCTGGCACCTCCACCACCGCGAACCCGGCGCCGGTCAGGCACTGCCGGGCGGCCGCCGGCGAGGCGCTGCCCTCGCCGCCGCTTCCGCACCCGGCGGCGGCCAGCGCGACGGCGCCCGCAACCCCGGTCCAGCGCAGCGCCCTCACCCGGGGGAAGCTACCGCCCGGCCGGGGCTGGTGGCCACCCTCGGCGTCATCGGCATCGGGGCGGCCCTGGGCGCGATCCTCGACTCCCAGGACGTCGACGGCTGGATCATCGGCTTCGGCGTCTCCGTGGAGACCCTGCTCCTCACGGCGCTCGTCTGGTCGGCGGGGGAGCGCGAGGGTGGCTGACCGAGTGCTCCACTGCCTGGTCGAGATTCCCAAGGGGAGCCGGAACAAGTACGAGTGGGACGAGGAGCTGCACGCGATGCGCTTCGACCGGTTCCTGTTCTCCTCGGTGGTGTATCCGCTCGACTACGGGATGTTCCCCCACACGCTGGCCGAGGACGGCGACCCGCTGGACGCGATGGTCGCCGTGTCCGAGCCGACGTTCCCGGGCTGCCTGATCCCGGTCAAGCCCGTCGCGCTGTTCAAGATGCGCGACGAGAAGGGCGTCGACGACAAGGTGGTCTGCGTCCCGCTGGCCGACCCCAACTGGCAGGGGATCGAGGAGCTGGAGGACCTGCCGCCCCAGCTGCGCGCGGAGATCTCGAACTTCTTCGACGTCTACAAGACGCTGGAGCCCGGCAAGGACGTGACGGTCGAGGGCTGGTTCTCGCGGTCCGACGCGATGATCGCCCTCGACGAGGCGCAGCGGCGCTTCGCCGAGCTCGGCTGAGCCGCCCGAGATCGCTCGCCGTCAGAGTACGAGCCGCCGTGCGCTCCCTCCCCCGCAACGTCCGCGTGCTGTCCGCGGTCAGCTTCTTCCAGGACGCGGCGTCGGAGCTGCTGTACCCGGTCCTCCCGCTGTTCGTGATCGGCGTCCTGGGCGCGCCGCCCTCGGCGCTGGGGGCGATCGAGGGCGTGGCGGAGGGAACCGCCTCCGCGGCCAAGGCGGTCTCCGGGCGCCTGGCCGATCGCCGCCGGCGCCGCCCACTCGTGGCCTGGGGCTACGGGATCTCATCCCTGGCCAAGCCGCTGATCGGCGCCGCCAGCGGCTGGGGCCTGGTCCTGGTCGCCCGCTTCGTGGACCGGCTGGGCAAGGGGATCCGCACATCCCCCCGCGACGCCCTGATCGCCGACGACACGCCAGCGGAGATCCGCGGCCGCGCTTTCGGCTTTCACCGCGCCGCCGACACCGCGGGCGCGGTGGTGGGCCCACTACTGGGCCTCGGGCTCTACGAGGCGCTCGACCACCGGCTGAGGCTCCTGTTCTTCGTGGCCGTCGGCCCCGCCCTGATCAGCGTGGCCCTGGTCTGGCTGGTCAAGGAGCGGCCGGGCCCCGGGGTGGCGGCGCCGGATGCCACAGCCGCCCCTCCCCCACGACGCTTGCCCAAGAGCTATTGGCGGCTGGTGAGCATCCTGGGCGTCTTCGCCCTGGCGAACTTCTCCGACACCTTCCTCATCCTCCGAGCCAAGGACCTGGGCCTGGGGTTCGTGGAGATCGTCGGCGCCTACGCGGCCTACAACGCGGTGTACGCCGCTCTGAGCTATCCCGCCGGCCACCTCTCCGACCGCATCCCCCGCCGGCTGGTGTTCGCGGTCGGGCTCGTCGCCTTCGCCGTCGCCTACCTCGGCCTCGGCCTCGCCGGCAGCGGCCGCTGGGTGTGGGTCCTGCTCCCGCTGTACGGCGCCTACACGGCGCTCACCGACGGCGTCGCCCGGGCCTGGGTGGCCGACGTCGCCCCGGCCGGCGCGGTGGGCAGCGGCCTGGGCTACTACCACGCGCTCACCGGCGCCGGTGTGCTGATCGCCGGCCTGTGGGCGGGCTTCGCCTGGGGCGCGGGCGGCAGCATCCCCCTGCTGGCCTCGGGCGCCGTGGTGGGGGCGCTGGCCATCGCGCTCGCGCTGGGCGGCCGCGTCCTGGACCCGCCTGCCGGTTAGCCTCCGGCGATGTCCGATCGCCCCCTGTGGGCGCCCTGGCGCATCGAGTACATCCGCGGGCCCAAGCCGGAGGAGTGCATCTTCTGCGCCGCCGGCCGGTCCGACGACGACGCGGCGCACGGCGTCGTCCACCGCGGCCGGCGCTGCCTGGTGATGGTCAACGCGTTCCCCTACGCCCCCGGGCACCTGATGGTGGCGCCCCACCGCCACGTGCCCGGCCTCGAGGAGCTGGAGCCACCCGAGCTGGCGGAGCTCTCCGACCTGACCGTCCGCGCGCTGAGGACCCTGCGCACGGTGATGACCCCCGACGGCTTCAACGTGGGGATCAACATCGGCGACGTCGCCGGCGCCGGCTTCGCCGACCACGTCCACCAGCACGTCGTGCCCCGCTGGCAGGGCGACACCAACTTCATGCCGGTGATCGCCGACACCCACGTGATCCCGCAGGCCCTGGAGGACACCCGGGCCGAGTTGGCGCGGGCGTTCGCGGGCGCGCCGGACCTCGACTAGGGTCCCGCGCCGGTGGACACTTTCCGCACGCCCGACGAGCGCTTCGAGGGACTGCCCGACTTTCCGTTCGCGCCCCACTACCGGGAGGTCGACGGGCTCCGGCTGGCCCACGTCGACGAGGGCGAGGGCCCGCCCGTCGTCTTCTTCCACGGCGAGCCCACCTGGTCGTTCCTGTGGCGCCACGTGATCCCGCCGCTGCGCGACGCCGGCTTCCGCTGCGTGGCGCCGGACCTGGCCGGCTTCGGCCGCTCGGACAAGCCCACCGACGT
>VAXS01000288.1 GCA_005883255.1 Actinomycetota bacterium
CTACGCCACGGCGGAGGCCGTCCCGCCCACCGGCGCCCGCCCCGTGTTCTGCGACGTCGATCCCGACACGTTCTGCGTCACGCCCGGGACCGTGCGGGCGGCGCTCACCGCCCGGACGCGGGCGGTGGTGGCGGTGGACCTGTTCGGGAACGTGGCGCCCACGCCCGAGATCGAGGAGCTGGGCGTGCCGGTGCTGGTGGACTCGGCCCAGGCCGCCGGCTCCACGCGGGACGGCGCGCGCGCGGGATCCTTGGGGGCGGCGGCCACGCTGTCGTTCTTTCCCTCCAAGAACCTGCCGGGCTTCGGCGACGGCGGCGCCGTGCTCACCGACGACGATGCGCTCGCCGAGCGCGCCCGCACCCTGCGCTTCCACGGCAGTCGCGACAAGGTCACCTACGACGAGGTGGGCTACAACTCCCGCCTGGACGAGCTGCAGGCGGCACTGCTGCGGGTGCTGCTGCCCGAGCTGGACGGCTGGGCCGACGGGCGCCGGGCGGCCGGCCGCCACTACCTGGAGGCGGGGTTGGGCGAGCTGGTCAAGCCGCCCGCCCCGGTGGAGGGCGCCGACCCGGCCTGGCACCTGTACGTCATCCGCCACCCTCTGGTGGACCGGCTGGGACCGGCGCTCGAGCGGGTGGGAATCGGCCAGCGCGCCTACTACCGCACCCCGGCGCACCGCCAGCCCGCGATGCGCGACTTCGCGCCCGACCGCGAGCTCCCGGGCACCGAGGAGGCCGCGCGCACCCACCTGGCGATCCCCATGAGCCCGCGGCTGGACCGCCTCAACGCCATCGAGGTGGTCTCGGCCATCCGCGAGGCGCGGGACTGAGCGCGCGGCGCCCGTGCGGGTCTGGATCGACCTCACCAACTCGCCCCACGTCCTGGCGCTGCGCCCGGTCATCGAGCTCCTGCGCGCCCGCGGGGTCGAGGTGGAGGTGACCGCCCGCGACTACGCCCAGACGCTGGAGCTGTGCCGCGCTTCGACCTGGCGCTCGGTCACGGGTCCAACGACGTCACGGTGGCGGCCTCCCTGCTGCGCGTGCCCGCCACCACCACCTTCGACTACGAGTGGGCGACGGTCCAGCACACGGTCAACTGCCGGCTGGCGCGGGCGGTGGTCGTGCCCGACGCGATCCCGCCCGAGCGCCTGTACCGGTACGGGGCCCGCGGCAAGCTGCACCGCTATCCAGGACTCAAGGAGGAGTACTACCTGGCCGACTTCGAGCCCGATCCCGCCGTGCTCGACGAGCTGGGCGTCGATCGCTCCGGGCCGCTGGTGGTGGTGCGCACGCCGCCGGACGTCTCGCTCTACCACCGCTTCCCCAACGCGCTGTTCGCGTCGGTGCTGGACCGCCTGCGCCAGGGCGACGCCCAGGTGGTGGTCCTCCCCCGCACCGCCGCCCAGCGGTCGGAGCTGCGCGGGGCGGGGGGGTTCGTGGTCCCGGACCGGGCGCTGGACGCCCAGTCGCTGGTGGCGTTCGCCGACCTGGTGGTCTCGGCCGGGGGCACGATGAACCGGGAGGCGGTGGCGCTGGGCACGCCCGCCTGGACCACGTTCGAGGGGCGCGTCGGCGCCGTGGACGAGCTGCTGCTGGCCGAAGGACGCCTGCGGCGGCTGACATCGCCAGCCTGTGGACGCCTAGAATGCCGCGGATGCGTCGACGGCTTCGCTCGGCCGCCGTCCCGCTCCATCGTCACTCGGTCCCCCAGGTCGTGGTCGATGGCGTGCTGGTCGGCGCGGCCTGGTACCTCGCGTTCAAGCTGCGCTTCGACAACGGGGTCCCGCGCCGCTACGAGAACCTGTTCGAGTCCACCGTGGGGCCGCTGGTGGGCGGCGCGCTGGTGGTGTTCGCGCTCACCGGGCTCTACCAGAAGTGGTGGCGCTACTTCGGCCGCCGCGACTACGAGGCCCTGCTCCGCGCGCTGGTGATCGTCACCGGCGGCATCGTGGCGTTCGTCGCGATCGCGCATCCGGCGAAGATCCCCTCGCGGGTGGGGGTGGGCGAGGTCGCGGTGTCGCCGCCCGCCGGCGTCATCGCGCTGTTCTTCCTGCTGGCCACGGCGCTCACCGCGGGCGTGCGGCTGCTGGTGAGCGAGGTGCTGGAGCGCCCCGTCCGCGGCTTCCACGCCGCCCGCGACGCGCGTGACGTCCTGATCGTGGGGGCCGGCGACGGCGGGCGGCTGGTGCTCCGCGAGATCGTGCGCAACCCCGGCCTGGGCTACCGGCCGGTGGGCTTCGCGGACGACGACCCCCGCAAGCGGGGCCTGCGGCTCGACTACGGGCTCCGGGTGCTGGGTCGGACCGACGAGCTCGGGCGGATCCTGGACGACGTCGAGCCCGACGAGGTGATCATCGCGATCCCCTCGGCGCCGGGCACGCTGCGCGCGCGGGTGGTGACCGGCTGGAGCGGGTGGGCGCCTACCTCACCGGCCAGGTGGTGATGGTGACCGGTGCCGGCGGGTCGATCGGCGCCGAGCTGTGCCGGCAGATCGCGCGCGTGGCGCCGCGGCGCCTGATCCTGGTGGACCACGCCGAGGACAACCTCTTCCAGATCACGCGCGAGCTGCAGGAGGACCGCCACTACCGCTCCACGGCCGACGTGCTGGCCGATTGCAAGGAGGAGGAGCGGATGCGGGAGGTGTTCGCCGAGCATCGCCCCAACGTGGTCTTCCACGCGGCGGCCTACAAGCACGTGGGGCTGATGGAGGCCAACCCGGTCGAGGCGGTGCGCAACAACGCGCTGGCCACCCGGATCGTCTCCTACATCGCGGGCGACTACGGGGCGCAGCGCTTCGTGCTGGTCTCCACCGACAAGGCGGTGTCGCCCAAGACGGTGATGGGCGCCTCGAAGGCGCTGGCCGAGTGGGCGGTGGAGGCGGCGAACGCGCGCCACCCCGGCACCCGTTACGGGACCGTGCGGTTCGGGAACGTGATGGGCTCGTCGGGCTCGGTGACCACGATCTTCCGCCGCCAGATCGCCTCGGGCGGCCCGCTGACGGTGACCGATCCGGCGATGACCCGCTACTTCATGACGATCCCCGAGGCGGTGCAGCTGATCATCCGCTCGGGGTCGCTGGGCACAGGCGGCGAGGTCTTCGTCCTGGACATGGGGGAGCCAGTGGCGATCATGGACCTGGCCCGGGCCATGGTCCGGCTGTCGGGGCTGGACCCGGACCGCGACATCGCGGTGGAGATCGTGGGCCGGCGACCGGGGGAGAAGCTGCACGAGGAGCTGTTCAACCCCTACGAGCGCCCGCAGGCCACGCCCGCGGAGAAGATCCTGATCGCGGAGCGCGAGCCGCTCGATC
>VAXS01000211.1 GCA_005883255.1 Actinomycetota bacterium
GGACCTTGTAGCGGGCCAGGTGCTTCTTCACGTAGTCCTTGACGTCGTCCTCGTCGAGCTGCCCGCCGTCGCGCTTGACCACCACCGCCTTCAGCCGCTGGCCGAACTCCTCGTCCTCGACGCCGAAGACGGCCACGTCGGCCACCGCGTCGTGGCGGCCCAGCAGCTCCTCCACCTCCTGGGGGAACACGTTCTCGCCCCCGGAGACGATCATCTCGTCGTCGCGCCCGTCCACGAACAGGCGCCCCGACTCGTCGAAGTGCCCCACGTCGCCGGTGGCCATCAGGCCGTCGATGACGTCCTTGCTCCCGCCGCCGGTGTAGCCCTCGAACAGCATCTCGTTGGCCACGAAGATGCGGCCGGTCTCGCCGGGCGGGACCTCGTTGCCCTCCTCGTCGAACAGCTTGACGATCGTGCCCCGCGGCGGACGGCCCACTGTGCCCGGCGCCTCCTTGAGGTCCTGCGGGGTGGCGATCGCCGCCCACGCCACCTCGGTCGAGCCGTAGAGGTTGTGGAGGACGTCGCCGAACACCTCCCGGGCCTGCTCGGTCAGGGTGGGCGAGAGCGCCGAGCCGCTCAGGGCGATGACCCGCAGCGCGGAGAGGTCGTAGCGACCGATGACCTCCGGGCCCAGCTCCACGATGCGCTGCAGCATCACCGGCACCACGGCCAGCGCGGTGGCCTGGTGCTGGGCGGTCAGCGACAGCGTGGCCTCGGGATCGAACTTGCGCTTGAGCACCAGCGTGGACGTCAGCGCCATCCCCAGCGTGAAGTGCGCGAAGCCCCAGGAGTGGAACAGCGGCGCGGCGATCATCGTCGTCTCGCGCGAGCGCAGCGGGATCCTCGACAGCAGCGCGGCGGCCGGGTCGAGCGTCTCGGGCTGGCTGCGAGAGGCGCCCTTCGGCGTCCCGGTCGTGCCCGAGGTGAGGATCACCACGCGACCCGGCTCGGCGGGCGGGACCACGTCGTCGGGGTCGCCGGCCGCGATCAGCTCGTCCAGGGTGGGGTCGTCGCCGCTCTCCTCGTCGTGCCACGCCACGAAGCGCTTGCGCCGGACGCCCGCCTTCCCGATCAGCCCCCGGAACTCCTCGTCGAACACGATCGCCCGCGGCCCCTCGCGCTGGACCACGTCCTCGATCTGCGGGCCGGCGAAGGCGGTGTTCAGGTACAGGGCGTGCGCGCCCAGCTTCGAGCAGGCCACGGTGACGTCGACGAAGCCGCGGTGGTTGCGGCACATGATCGCCACGCCGTCCCCCTCCCCGATGCCGGCGTCGGAGAGGGCGTGCGCCAGCGCGTTGGTGCGCAGGTGCACCTCCTCGAACGTCACCGTCCCCAGCTCGTCCACGATCGCCACGTCGTGGGGGTTGCGGATCGCTGCGCTGCTGTAGCCCGCCGCCGGCGTGGGCCCGAACCGGTAGAGCGCCATGCCGATCCGCAGCAGCTTGTCCGGGCGGACGGGGCGGATGATTCCGGCGTCCACGAGCGTCTTGGCGGTGTGCAGGCGACGGGTGATCGGGTCCATGCCCGGAGTGTCACATACCCCGTCGCCTGCGGGCGGACGCATGGATCCGTCGGGGGCGGCGCCTACGCTGCAGAGTTCCATGGAAGCCGCCACGCCACTGCGTCCACCGCACGTCCGCGTCCTCCCCGGCGAGCGCGTCGCCGTGGACGGGTTGGTGGTCGACGATCCGACCGCCGCGCGCCTGGTGGGCGAGCGCGAGCAGGGGGGTGAGGACCCGGCCCGCCTGGTGGCCGACGCGATCGAGATCGGCGCGCGCGTGCTCGACCGCGAGCAGACCGGCGCGAACGCCGAGTTCGTGACGGCGGAGATGGAGAAGGCGGCCCGGGAGCTCGACCGCGAGTTCTCCGAGCGCGCGCGATCGCTGGGCGAGGAGCTCGACGGGCGGCTCGACCGGCTGTTCTCCGATGGCTCCTCGGAGGCGGTGCAGCACAAGGTCCGCACGCTGGTGGGCGAGGCGATGGTCCGGTTCCAGACCGACCTGGTGCGGCAGTTCTCCTCGGCCGACGACGCGAACCCGCTGGCCGACCTCAAGCGCAACACGGTCAGCGCCCTGAGCGAGGCGGCGCAGCTGCAGGACCGCCACCTGCGCGCGCTGCACGCCGAGCTGGCCACCGTCAAGCGAGGCCACGGGCAAGGTGGGCGACGTGGTGGTGGGCGTCGACGGCTGCCGGGGTCCCGCCCGCGGGCGCGTCGTCTTCGAGGCCAAGAACGCGCAGCTCAGCCGCCCCGGGGCGCTGCGCGAGCTCGACGCCGCGCTGGCCGAGCGCAGCGCCGACTTCGCCGTCCTGGTCGTGCCCGGCGAGGAGAAGGTCCCGGCCCGGATGCTCCCCCTGCGCGAGTACAACGGCGACCGGCTGATCGTCGTCTACGACCCCGAGGACGGCTCCCGCCTGGCGCTGGAGGTGGCCTACGCGCTGGCCCGGGCGCGCGTGCTGATGGCCCGGGGCAGCGAGGAGGCGGTGGACGCCGCCGCCGTGCGCGACACGATCGCGCGGGCGCTCACCGCCATGGACGACGTGCGCAAGATCAAGCTGCACCTGACCGGCGCCACCGACGGGATCGCGAACGCCCGCGGGCTGCTGGAGTCCATGGCCGAGACCGTCCGGGCCCACCTGGCCCAGATCGACGGCCTGCTGGCCGCGCGCGACGCCGAGTAGCCTCCGCCGCGATGAGCGTCGTCCGGCGCAGGGTGGTGGCCCACGGTCGCGTGCAGGGGGTGTTCTTCCGCGACCGCCTGCGTCAGCGCGCACAGTCGCGCGGCGTGGCCGGCCGGGTGCGCAACCGCCCCGACGGCAGCGTGGAGGCGACGCTCGAGGGCGAGCCGGACGCGGTGGAGAGCGTGGTGGCGTTCATGCGCGCGGGACCACGGGGCGCGGAGGTCGAGCGGGTGGACGTGGCCGAGGAGGAGCCCGAGGGCCTAACCGGCTTCGACGTCGGCTAGCGCGCGCTCGAACGCGGCCCGGGCCTCGTCGCCCCGTACCGCGAACACCACCCGGCTCAGGGCGCCGCCGGCGTCCAGGTGGCGGCGCACCTCCTCGACCTCGATCCGGGCCGCCTCGTCCAGCGGGAAGCCGCCCACGCCGGTGCCGAAGGCCACCAGCGCCAGCGACCGGGCGCCCAGCTCGTCGGCCCGGCGCAGGGTGCTGGCGGTGGCCCGGCGGACGATCTCCGCCGAAGTGGGGCCGCCCAGCTCCATGGTGGCGGCGTGGATCACCCACCGGCACGGCATCTCGCCCGCGGTCGTCTCCACCGCCTCGCCCAGCCCGATCGGCGCGCGCTCGTCGCTCTCGCGCTGCACGACGGGCCCGCCCGCCCGCGAGATCGCGCCCGCCACGCCGCCGCCGTGGCGAAGCTGGGTGTTGGCCGCGTTGGCGATCGCGTCGACCTCCAGCGCGGTGATGTCGCCGTCGAGGACCTCGATCGAGGCCATGGTCCGCTCCGCCGGCTAGGCCACTTCGGCCGGCTCGTCCTTGCCGGCCAGGCGGTCGCGGCCCCGCTGCACCGCGCCGATGAACTTCTGGAGGTTGATCTCCAGCGTGTTGAGGATCTCGTCGGCGTAGTCCTCGGCGCCCAGGCGGATCTCCCGCTCGCGGGCCCGCGCGTCCTCGATGATGTCCTCGGCCGCGCGCTCGGCCTGGCGGTAGATCTCCTCCTGGGAGATCAACTGCTCCTGGCGCTCGCGCGCCTCCTTGACGATGCGCTCGGCCTCGCGCTTGGCCTCGGCCAGCATCTCCTGGCGCTCCTTGACGATCCAGCGCGCCTGCTTGATCTCCTCGGGGATCGTGGCCCGCATCTGATCGAGGATGTCGTAGATCTCCTCCTTGTCGACGCGTACCTGGTCGGTCAGGGGCACCGGCTTGGCGTTGTGCACCAGGTCGTCGAGCTTGTCGATCAGTACGAGGACGTCCATGGCAAAGGCCTCAGTTCGTCAGCGCTGCAGTTCTTCCTTCAATCTGGTGGCCACGCCCGCAGGCACGAGATCCTCGATCTCTCCCCCGAACGTCGCCAGCTCCTTTACCCCGCTGGAGCTCAGGAAACTGTACTGGGGACTGGCCATCAGGTAGACCGACTCTATCTCCGGCGCCTGCTTGCGGTTGAGCTGGTTCATCTCGAACTCGTACTCGAAGTCCGAGATCGCGCGCAGTCCCTTGACGATCGCCATCGCGCCGCGGTCGCGAGCGAAGTCCACGACCAGGTTGCTGAACGGCGCGATCTCGACGTTTTCGAGGTGGGCCAGCGCGTCCTGGGCGAAGCGGCAGCGTTCGTCTGCCGAGAACACGGTCGCGCCCTTCCGGATCGGCAGGTTGACCACGCCCACGATCAGCAGGTCGTACATCGCCGCCGCCCGCGTGATCACGTCGAGGTGCCCGTTGGTGATCGGGTCGTAGGAGCCGGGGCAGACGGCGGTGCGGTTGTCAGGGGGCATGGATGCGTATGAGGGTCTCGCCGTACCGGCGCTCGTCCCGCAGCGGCAGCGCCAGCTCGAGCGGTGCGCGGCGGTCGCTCTCCGCCACCACCCGGGCGCCCGGCGCGAGCACCGGCGGAAGGGCCTCCGACAGCTCCCCGGCCAGCGCGGCCGCACGTCGGTATGGAGGATCGACGAACACCAGATCGTATTCGTGGCCCGCTCCCCGTGCGTTGCGGAGGAACGCCCGGGCGTCGGCGCGGTGGGCCTCCGCGTCGGCCTCCAGGTCAAGCGCCGCCAGGTTGCGCCGCACCGCGCCGACGGCCGCGGGATCGCCGTCGACGAACGTGGCGTGCGCGGCGCCGCGGGAGAGCGCCTCGATGCCCAGCGCGCCCGAGCCCGCGAACAGGTCCAGGACGCGGGCGCCGGTCACGTCTCCCAGCACGGCGAACAGCGCCTCGCGCACCCGGTCGGAGGTGGGGCGGGTCAGCGTGCCGCGGGGGGCGACCAGGCGGCGGCCGCGCAGACGGCCGGCGACGACCCTCACGCCGGGATCGGCTCCAGCGCCTCCGCTCCGTAGGCGGCCCCCAGCGCGTCGGCCAGCAGGGCGTGCTCGGGGGCGTCGAACTCCGGGTCGGCGGCGTGGATGGCCTCGGCGTGGCGGCGGGCGCGCCCCAGCAGGTCGGCGTCCTCGGGCAGCTGCGCGAAGCGGAACTGGGCGGCGCCCGACTGGCGGGTCCCGACCAGCTCGCCCTCGCCCCGCAGCTCGAGGTCGATCTCGGCCAGCCGGAAGCCGTCGCGGTGCTCGGCCAGCG
>VAXS01000212.1 GCA_005883255.1 Actinomycetota bacterium
GGTTCGCGCTGGACTTCCACGATGGCGGCCGGCTGGCGCTGCGCGACCGCCGCCGACTGGGGCGGGCGATCCTCCAGCCCGACCTCTCCCGGGTGGGGCCGGACGCCGGCGAGGTCTCGCGGGAGGAGTTCCGCGAGCGAGTGGGTCGCGGCACGGCCCCGATCAAGGCGCGGCTGATGGACCAGCGCGCGATCTCCGGCGTGGGGAACCTGCTGGCCGACGAGATCCTCTACCAGGCCGGCATCGACCCCCGCCGGCCCTCCGGCGGACTGACCGAGGCCGAGCTGGACGGGCTGCGGCGCGCGACCCGGGCGGCGATCCGGACGGCGATCCGCCGGGGAGGGGCGCACGCGGGCGAGATCAACCCGGAGCGCCGCCCGGGCGGCCGCTGCCCGCGCGACGGCGCCGAGCTGCGGCGCGCCCGGATCGGCGGGCGCACGACGTACTGGTGCCCGCAGCACCAGCGCTGAGCCCCCCTACTCCGGCGCGATGTTCTGGTTGAGGCGGAAGACGTTGTCGGGGTCGTAGCGGCGCTTGAGCGCCCGCAGGCGGTCGTACTTCGCCGGCCCGTAGGCCTGGCGGACGCGGTCCGCGCCCTCGTCCATGAGGAAGTTCACGTACACGCCCCGATGATGGGGGGCGAGCGCCGACCAGAAGTCGCGCACCCACTGGCGCTCGCGGTCGAAGCCCTCGGGCCCGGCGGTGCAGGCGCCGATGTTGAACGTGAACGCGGCGCCGCGCCCGTGGAAGGCGCTGTCGTCGTCGTTCACCCGGGCCACCGCCCCGCCCATCTGCCAGATCGGATAGGTGGTCAGCGGGGACTCGATCCGCAGCGAGTGCTCGACCGTGACGTCGATGACCTCGTCGCTGAGCGCGTCCACGTCGCAGGAGCGGAAGTAGTAGTGACGGCCGGGGACGAACGACGGGTCGAACATCGCCTGGTGGGCGAGGAACGGCTTGGGCTGGCACAGGTCCAGCAGCGGCGAGCCGAGCGCGCGCAGCGGCCGCAGCACCTTTTCGCCCTCCTCCAGCGCTCCCGCGTAGCAGCAGACGACCGCCACCACCAGCTTCCCGTGCAGGTGCTCGGGGACGAAGTCGAGCGCCGGCGCCTTGCGGTGCAGGACGATCGTCATGAGCTCGTCGGGGGCGTCCGCCACCCAGTCGCGGTAGAAGCGCAGGACCTCGGGCGAGTCCTCCATGGCCCAGAAGATGGGCCCGGCGAGCACCACCGGCCCCACGGGGTTGAGGCGGAACTCGAACTCGGTGACCACGCCGAAGTTGCCGCCCCCGCCGCGCAGCCCCCAGAACAGGTCGGGGTTCTCGGTCTCGCTGGCGGTCAGGCGCTCGCCGGCGGCGGTGACCACCTCGGCCTCCACCAGCTGGTCGATCGTGAGCCCGTGCTTGCGCATCAGCCACCCGATTCCGCCGCCCAGGGTCAGCCCCGCCAGCCCGGTGTGGGTGACGATCCCCGCGGGGACGGCCAGCCCGTGGGCCTGCGTGGCCTGGTCCAGCTCGCCCAGCAGCACGCCGGCCTGCACCCGGGCCACGCGGCCCTCCGGGTCCACCCGAATCCCCTTCATCGGGCTCAGGTCGACCACGAGCCCGTCGTCGCACACCGACAGTCCCGGGAAGCTGTGGCCGCCGCTGCGCACCGCGATGGGCAGCCCGGCCTCCCGCGCGAACCGCAGCGCCGCCACCACGTCGTCGGCCCCGGCGCAGCGCGCCACCAGCGCCGGGCGCCGGTCGATCGAGCCGTTCCAGACCTGGCGGTGCTCTTCGTAGGAGGGGTCTCCCGGGCCGACGAGCTCCCCGGCGAACGAGCTCTCCAGGGCGGTGTGGACGGTCCGCACCTGCAGAGTCTAGACCGACCGGCGGAGGCTGTGGATTAGTCTCAAAGACATGTCCGCCAACTCGTTCGACGCCCGCTCCACGCTGCGCGCCGGCGGTCGCGAGGTGGAGATCCACCGCCTCGACTCCCTGCAGTCGCGCTTCGACGTGGCCCGGCTGCCGTTCTCGCTCAAGGTCCTGCTGGAGAACCTGCTGCGCAACGAGGACGGCGTCGCGGTGCGGGCCGAGGACGTGGAGGCGTTGGCCAGCTGGGACGCCCGGGCCGAGCCCAGCCGCGAGATCGCCTTCACCCCGGCCCGGGTGCTCATGCAGGACTTCACCGGGGTGCCCGCGGTCGTGGACCTGGCGGCGATGCGGGACGCGATGGCCGACCTGGGCGGCGATCCCGGCCGGATCGAACCGCTGGTGCCCGCCGAGCTGGTCATCGACCACTCGGTGCAGGTGGACGTGTTCGGCACGCGCAGCGCCTTCCAGCGCAACGCCGAGCTCGAGTTCGAGCGCAACCGGGAGCGCTACGCCTTCCTGCGCTGGGGCCAGCAGGCCTTCGACGCCTTCCGCGTGGTCCCGCCGGACACCGGGATCGTGCACCAGGTCAACCTGGAGTACCTGGCGCGGGTGGTGTTCGTGGACGAGGGGAGCGGCGCCGCCTATCCCGACACGCTGGTCGGCACCGACTCCCACACCACGATGGTCAACGGGCTGGGCGTACTGGGCTGGGGCGTGGGCGGCATCGAGGCCGAGGCGGCGATGCTGGGCCAGCCGATGTCGATGCTGATCCCCCAGGTGGTGGGGTTCCGCCTGAGCGGCGAGCTGCCCGAGGGGTCGACCGCCACCGACCTGGTCCTCACCGTCACCGAGATGCTGCGCCGGCGGGGCGTGGTGGGGAAGTTCGTGGAGTTCTTCGGCCCCGGCCTGGCCGGGCTGCCGCTGGCCGACCGGGCCACCATCGGGAACATGTCGCCGGAGTTCGGCTCCACCTGCGCGATCTTCCCGATCGACGCCGAGACCCTGCGGTACCTGGAGTTCTCCGGGCGTCCGGCGGAGCAGATCGAGCTGGTGGAGGCCTACGCGCGCGAGCAGGGTCTGTTCCACGACGCCGACTCCGAGGAGCCCACCTACTCCGAGGTGCTGGAGCTGGACCTGGGCGACGTGGTCCCCAGCCTGGCCGGGCCCAAGCGGCCGCAGGATCGCGTGCCGCTCACCGAGTCCCGCCAGGCGTTCCGGGCGGCGCTGGAGGGCTACGTGCCCGATGGCGACGGCCACGACGAGGACGTGGTCGAGAGCTTCCCCGCCTCCGATCCGCCGGCGGACAGCGCACCGGGCAGCCCGCCCCACACCGGCGCCAGCCCGGTGACCGCCAGCCCGGCGGTGGGCTCGCGCACGTCGGCCCCGGTGCGGATGGAGGACGGCACCGAGTTCGACCTCGACCACGGCCACGTGGTGATCGCCGCGATCAC
>VAXS01000194.1:0-9084 GCA_005883255.1 Actinomycetota bacterium
AGGGTCTTGGCCAGCGCGTAGCCGGTGGCGGCCACGTCGGAGCCGGCCAGCGCCTCGTCGGTGAGGTGGACCGACCGGTCGGCGCCCAGCGACACCGCCTTATGCAGCGCGCGCACCGCGCTCTCGGGGCCCATGGTCACGGCCACGACCTCCTCGACCTCGGCGTCACCGCCCTCCTTGACCTGCATCGCGGCCTCGATCGCGTGCGTGTCGAAGGGGTTGAGGTTCTTCTCGCCGCTGCGATCGAGACGGCCCGTCGACGGGTCGATCCGCTTCTCGACCGCGGCGTCGGGGACCTCCTTCACCAGGACGCAAATCTTCACGCCAAGCCTCCTCTCGGCATACGAGCGTTCGGCATCCTACCCCATTGACTGACCAGTCAATCGCCTTGGACCGCGGGGGCACGACGCTCCCCCACGGCCCGGCGGATGAAGTCGACGCTGTCCTGGGTGGACGCTCCGGGCGTGAAGACCTCGGCCACTCCCTGACGCTTGAGCTCCTCGATGTCCTCGGCGGGGATCGTGCCCCCGACCGTGACCACCACGTCGTCGATCCCCTCCCCCGCCAGCAGCTCCATGATGCGGGGTATGAGGGTCATGTGCGCGCCGGAGAGGATCGAGATCCCCACCGCGTCGGCGTCCTCCTGGACCACGGTGGCGACGATCTGCTCGGGCGTCTGGTGCAGGCCCGTGTAGATCACCTCCATCCCGGCGTCGCGGAGCGCGCGCGCGATGATCTTGGCGCCGCGGTCGTGTCCGTCCAGGCCGGGCTTGGCCACGACGACGCGGATCTTGCGCTGGCTGGCCGAAGCCTCCATCGCGGCGGATCGTAGTGGTTGGCGCCGGAACCGGGAACCGGCTGCGTTGGTGAAATCATGGGGCTGGCCTGCTCCCTCATCGCGCTGGTGCTGGCCGGGAGCCCCGCGTGAGCGCGTCACCTGGAGACCACCATCCAGGACGACGCGCTGCTGCTCCATTCGCCGCCCGCGCTGGTCCAGCAGGTGGCGCGGCGCATGGCCTACCTGGGGGCGGATCGGGCGCGGATCACCGCCGGCTGGTCGGCGCTGGCGCCCAAGCCGCGTGGCTCGACCCGGCCGGGACCGCCTTTCGACCCCGCCGACTCGTCCACCTATCCCTCCGAGTCCTGGGTCCGGCTGGACCGGGCGGTCAAGGCGGCCGACGACGCCGGGCTGGCGGTGCAGCTGGACGTCGCGTTCTGGGCGCCGCGCTGGGCGGTGCAGCGGCCCTCGGCGCCCAATCCCGATCGGCCCCGCTGGGCGCCCGACCCGGCGCAGTTCGGGCGCTTCGCCGGGGCCGTGGCCCGGCGCTACGACGGCACGTTCCCCGACCCCGAGCAGCCCGGCCGCAAGCTGCCGGCCGTGCGCATGTACACCACCTGGAACGAGCCGAACAACCCGTCCTTCCTGCAGCCGCAGTGGCTTCGCCGGGGCGGGCGCTGGCAGGCGGAGTCGCCGCACGTCTACCGGGCGCTGCACGAGGCGGCCTACGCCGCGATCAAGCGCGTCTCGGCCTCGGACCTGGTGCTGATCGGGGGGACGGCGTCCACGGGGTCGCGGACGCCGGGGAAGGGGGCCGTGCCTCCGCTGCGGTTCGTCCGCGAGGTGGCCTGCGTGGACGCCAGGCTGCGGCCGCTTCGCATCCCGGAATGCGACGGCTACCGGCCGCTGCGCGCCGACGGCTACGCCCACCACCCCTACGGGATGTTCGCCGCGCCCGACGCCCGCGGCGCGAACCCCGACGACGCGCGGCTGGCCGACTCCGGTCGCCTGGAGACGCTGCTGGCCCAGCTGGCAGCCACCGGGCGCCTGGCCCAGCCGCTGCCGCTGTACGACACCGAGTACGGCTACGAGAGCGATCCCCCCGATCCCTTCGCCCCGTTCTCGCCCACCCAGCAGGCCCAGTTCCTGTCGGAGGCCACGTACCTGGCCTGGAGCGATCCCGGCACGCGCATGTTCGGGCAGTTCCTGCTCCAGGACCAGCCGCCGGGCGTGGGCGAGGCGGCCCGCCCCGCCGCGCGGACGCGCCGGCGCCCGGTGGATCCCGTGGCCGTCGCGCGGCAGCGATGGAAGAGCCTGCAGACCGGCCTCTTCTACCCGGACGGCGCGCCCAAGCCGGCGGCGCAGGCCTTCCGGCTGCCGTTCTGGGCCCAGTCCGACGTGGTCGCCGGGCAGGCGGTGGTGCGGCTGTTCGGCGGTGTGCGACCCGGCCCGGGCCGGCAGCTGGTGCGCGTCGAGCGCCGCGACGCCGCGGGCGGGGACTGGGTCCCGCTCCAGGTGACCGGCGACAGCTGCGCCGGCAGCACCGACTTCCTCACCGACGACCAGGGCTGGTTCCTGCGGGCGGCGCCCTATACGGGCCCGGCCTCCTACCGGCTGAGCCACCAGCTCCCGGACGGCTCGTGGGAGAGCGGCGTGGAGGTCCCGGTGTCGGCGCCGGCGGGCATGCCGTCCGGCGGGCCCCAGCTGCCGTCTTAGAAGACCGGCGCTTCGGCGTAGGTGCCGAAGGCGTCCTGGTGCGAGCCCACGATCTCGCCTTCCGTGGCGTGCGCCCGGGCGCAGTCGAGCAGGGCGGGCATCAGGTTCGCGGCAGGGCGGGCGGCCTGCTCGCGCAGCGCGGCCAGCGCCGCCTCCACCCCCGCCGCGTCCCGCGCCGCCCGCACCGAGGCCAGCCGGTCCATCTGCTTGCGCTCGAGCGCCGGGTCGATGCGCAGGATCTCCAGCGGCTCGTCGTCCGGGTTCTGGTAGGCGTTGACGCCCACCACCAGCCGCTGCCCGGAGTCCACCTCCTGCTGGAAGCGGAACGCGGCGTCGGCGATCTCGCGCTGCGGGAAGTTGCGCTTGACCGCCTCCACCATCCCCCCCAGCTCGTCGATCTTGGCGAAGTACTCGTACGCCGCCCGCTCCATCTCGTCGGTGAGCGCCTCCACGAAGTAGGCGCCGCCCAGCGGGTCGACGGTGTTGGGCACGCCCGACTCGTGGGCGATGATCTGCTGGGTGCGCAGCGCCACCCGCACCGCCTCCTCGGTGGGCAGCGCCAGCGCCTCGTCGTAGCTGTTGGTGTGCAGCGACTGCGTGCCGCCCAGCACTCCCGCCAGCGCCTCGATCGTGGTCCGGATGATGTTGTTGAGCGGCTGCTGGGCGGTCAGCGACACGCCCGCCGTCTGGGTGTGGAAGCGCATGAGCAGCGAGCGCTCGTCGCGGGCGCCGAAGCGCTCGCGCAACTCGCGGGCCCAGATGCGCCGGGCGGCCCGGTACTTGGCCACCTCCTCGAACAGGTCGATGTGGGCGTTGAAGAAGAAGCTCAGCCGGGGCGCGAAGTCGTCCACGTCCAGGCCGCGGGCCACCGCCTGCTCGACGTAGGTGAGCCCGTCCTTGAGCGTGAACGCCAGCTCCTGGACCGCGGTCGCCCCCGCCTCGCGGATGTGGTAGCCGGAGATCGAGACCGGGTGCCAGCGCGGCATGTGCTCCGAGCACCACTCGATCAGGTCGCCCACCAGCCGCATCGCCGGGTCGACCGGGAAGCACCACTCCTTCTGGGCGATGTACTCCTTGAGGATGTCGGTCTGGATCGTGCCCGCCAGCCGCTCGGGCGGGATCCCGCGGCGCTCCGCGGCCACGACGTAGAAGGCGAGCATGATGGCCGCCGGGGCGTTGATGGTCATCGAGACCGAGACCTCGTCCAGCGGGATGCCGGCGAACAGCGTCTCCATGTCGTCCAGCGTGTCCACCGCCACGCCCTCGCGCCCCACCTCCCCCTCCGAGCGCGGATGGTCGGAGTCGTGGCCCATCAGCGACGGCATGTCGAAGGCGGTGGACAGGCCGGTCTGGCCGTGGTCGAGCAGGTAGCGGAAGCGGGCGTTGCTCTCCTCGGCCGTGCCGTAGCCCGCGAACTGCCGCATCGTCCACAGGCGACCGCGGTACATCGAGGCGTACACCCCGCGCGTGAACGGATATTCGCCGGGGAGGCCGATGGCGTCCGCCGGGCTCTCCGGGAGGTCCTCCTCCGTGTACAGCGGCTTGATCGGCTGCCCGCTGACGGTGGTGAACAACGCGTCGCGCTGCGGCAGCTCCCGCGGCTCGGTGGCCATGGGACGATTCTAGGTCAGAGGGCTCCCAGCACCTCGTGGGCGGCGCGCTGGCCGGAGCGCACCGCGCCGTCCATGTAGCCGTTCCAGTAGGTGGAGGTCTCGGTGCCCGCCCAGTGGATCCGTCCCACCGGCGCCCGCAGCGCCGGGCCGTACTGGCTGAGCACCCCGGGTGGGTGGATGCCCACCGGGCAGCCGCGGGTCCACTCCTCGCGGGACCACGCGAACTCCACGTAGTCGATGGGGTGCAGCGCCTGCTCGCCGAACAGGTCGGCGAAGGCCTGGAGGACCGCCTGCTTGCGGTCGGCGGCCGAGCGCTGGCCCCACTTGCGCGAGTCGTTGCCGCCGGCGAAGCCGAAGATGGCGCCCGGCGTTCCCTCCGGCGGCGAGTTGTCGAAGCACACGCTGAAGGGGGCGTTGTCGGTGACCGCGAACCCGGTCTTGTTGTCGTCGCGCCAGAACGGGCGCTCGTAGATCGCCTCCAGCTTCATCAGCGTGCCCTGGGGAAGCCGCTGGGTGAGCGCGTCGCGCAGCACCGGAAGCAGCGGGTCGTAGTAGATGCGCCCAGCCAGGGTGGGCGGGATGGCCACGATGACGTGCTTGCCGCGCAGGGTGAGCCCGTCGCAGTACACCGTCACGCCGCGGCGGTTCTGGGAGATGCGACGGACGGGGCGCCGCAGGTGGATCCGCCGCCGGCCCAGCTGCGCCGCCATCCGCCACGGGATCACCTGGCTGCCGCCGACGATTCGCCACTGCTGGGCGCCCTGCTGGGTGCTGAAGTTGCGCTCGAACGTCCCCGGGTGGGACTCGTCGCCCGAGGCGGCGATGTAGAAGAGCGTGAACAGCAGCGAGAGCTCGCCGGGCTCGGTGCCGAAGATCGCCCGGGTGGCCAGCGCGGCCAGCTTCAGGAACCGCTCCCGCCCGCTGGGCGTGGTGTTGTCGCGCAGCCAGCTGTCCAGCGACTGGCGGTCCCACTCGGTGGCGTGGGCCGCGTTCCAGGGCGCGTCCACGCCCGCCTCGGCCGCCATCGAGTCGAGCGCGGGGATGATGTTGGCCAGGTCGGCGAGGATCAGCGGGTCCGGCGGAGCCGTACCGGTGGGGCCGGTGTCGCTCCAGGTCAGGCGGTTGCCGTCGGCCACGTAGACGTTGTCGCCGGTGTCGTAGGTGTCGTACTTGTCGACGTGCAGGTCGGTCATCAGGCCCAGGATGTGGTCCTGCGTGGGCCCGACGTACTCGGCGCCGAACTCGATCGCCTTGCCGTTGCCGATCGAGTGGTTGAGCACGCGACCGCCCACCCGGTTGCGGGCCTCGACCACCAGGAAAGAGCGCCGGTTGGCCTGCAGCTCGCGAGCCGCGGAGAGCCCGGCCAGCCCGGCGCCGACCACGATCACGTCCGCGGTGGGGATGCGGCGGACGGGGCGGCGGCGGCGAAGCGCCTCCGCGCCGGGGACGCGCGCCAGCGCGCCCCCAGCCGCCCCGGCGGCGGCGCCCCCCACGAAAGTACGGCGCGTCAGCCTGCGATCCCCCACGTGAGCCCCCTCCTGCCCGAGTTGCCGTTGCCGCGGCCGGCGATTCTGCCATCCGGGCGCGGCCCGGGCGCCGGTCGGCGTCACGCTCCGGTGCTCCACGCGGTTCTTGCCCCGAGGGGACCGAGTCGTGTCATACACCGTCATTCCCGCGCGCGCGGCCGGCCGACGGCTGGCTTTGGTCGCGTCGCTCGCGGCGCTGCTCGCCGGCGCGGCCGGCTGCGGGGCGCGTGGGCCCGGGGCCGTGCGGCGGGCGCCCGGGGTGCCGGTCCGCGAGGCGGCCGCGGTCGAGGCGCGCTTCGCGGGCATCCCCGAGGGCGGGATCGCCCTGGGTCGGCCCAGCGCGCCGCTCACGCTGGTCGAGTTCGGCGACCTGCAGTGTCCCTTCTGCCGGCACTTCGCCCTGCGCACCCTGCCCACGCTGCTGGCCCGCTACGTGCGCCCCGGGCGGCTGCGGCTGGAGTTCCGCAACGTCCCGCTGCTGGGGCCGGACTCGGCGCGGGCGGCGCGGGTGGCGATGGCGGCCGCCGGCCAGGATCGGCTGTGGGAGTTCGTCGACCTGTTCTACGTCAACCAGCGCCGGGAGAACACGGGCTACGTGACCGACGACTTCCTGCGCGCGATCGCCGCCGGCGTCCGAGGGCTCGACCCCGCGGCGGCGCTGCAGGCGCGGGGGGCCACCGCCATCGGCGCCCAGCTCACCCAGAACCTGGCGCTGGCCCGTCAGATCGGGATCCCCGGGACGCCGACGTTCCTGCTCGGCCGGACCGGCGGGACGCTGCGCCGCCTGGTGCTCCCCTCGTTGGAACCGCCGCCGTTCCTGGCCATCGTCGACGCGATGCTGCGCGGCGGCCCGGCCCGGCGGGGCTAGCCCGCCTCGCGCGCCGCCTCGCCCAGGAGCGCGCGGGCGATCACCAGGCGCTGGATCTCGCTCGTCCCTTCGTAGATCTCGGTGACCTTGGCGTCGCGGTAGTAGCGCTCGACCGGGAACTCGCGGGTGTAGCCGTAGCCGCCCAGCACCTGGATCGCCTCGCCCGTCCAGTGGCGGGCCACCCGGCTGGCGAACAGCTTGGCCTGCGCGCCCTCCACGGTGTGCGGCAGCCCCGCCGCCTTGCGCCGGGCCGCGCGCCAGGTGAGCGCCCGGGCGGCCTCGATCTCGGTCTGCATCTCGGCCAGCTTCTGCTGGATGGCGCCGAAGCGGCCGATCGGCCCGCCGAACGCCTGGCGCTCGCCGGCGTAGGCCACGGCCACGTCGAGCGCCGCCTGGGCGATCCCCACCGCCTGGGCGGCGATGCCGATGCGCCCGCCGTCGAGCGTGGAGAGCGCGATCCGCAACCCCGCGCCCGGGTCGCCCAGGCGTTCGCCGGGCGTGCCCTCGAACGCCAGGTCGGCGGTGCTGGATGAGTGCAGGCCGAGCTTGTCCTCCTCGCGCGTGGGCCGGAAGCCCTCGGCGCCGCGGCGGACCAGGTAGGCGGAGATCGCGCCGTCCGGGTCGCGGGCAAAGACCACGAAGACGTGCGCGTGCGAGCCGTTGGTGATCCACTGCTTGGCCCCGCTGATGCGTCCGTCGGCGTCGGCACGGGTGCGCAGCGCCGACGCGTCGGACCCGGCCTCGGCCTCGGTGAGCGCGAACGCGGCCAGCTCGTGGCCCTGGGCCAGCGGCGGGACCCAGCGGTCCGCCTGCTCCGGCGTCCCATGGGCCAGGATCGGCAGGGTCCCGGCGCCGGTGTGGACCGCCACCGTGACCCCCAGGCCCGCGTCGGCGCGCGATAGCTCCTCCAGCACCAGCGCGTAGGCCAGGTAGTCGGCCCCGGCCCCACCGTGCTCGGTGGAGACGCAGACGCCCAGCAGTCCCAGCTCCCCCAGCTGTCCCAGCACCTCGGCCGGGAAGCGGTGCTCGCGATCCCAGGTCGCCGCCCGCGGTGCCACCACCTCGTCGGCGAAGCGACGGGCCAGCGCCCGGATCTCCCGCTGCTCGTCGGTCAGCTCGTGGTCGCTCATCGCCGGCCGGCGGGGCGCCAGCGCGACATCGCCACGCTCCCGGCTCCCCCCGCCGCCGCGGCGGTGAGGATGGCGCCCGCCAGCTTGATGCGCCGCCCCAGCCTCTCGAAGCGCATGACCTCCCAGCCCTCCTCGCGGGCCACGCGCGCCAGCCCGGCGTCGGGGTTCACCGCCACCGGGTGGCCGACGGTGCGCAGCATCGGCAGGTCCGACTCCGAGTCCGAGTAGGCCCACGACTCGTCGAGGTCGAAGCCCCGCTCCTCGGCCAGCTGACGGATCGCCTCGGCCTTGCCCTCACGGTACGTGAACGGTCCCGCCTGGCGGCCGGTGTAGTGGCCGTCCACGATCTCCGAGCGGGTCCCGATGCCCCCGTCGAAGCGCAGCACGGTGCCGAGCAGGTCCGAGACCTCCTGCGAGGCCGCGGTGCAGATGAAGACCGGGCGGCCGGCGTCCTGGTGGGCGTAGGCCACCTCCAGCATCTGCGGGTACACGCGCGGGAGGATGCCCGCCAGCACGTCGGGCGCCAGGCGCTCCAGGTCGCGCACCCGCACGCCCTGAAGCGAGCTGAACACGCGCTCCTTGAGCGCCTCGGTCTGCTCGTCGGTCGAGCCCCGCAGCCGGAAGCGGAGGTTGGCCCAGGCGTCGGCGGCCAGCTGCCGGCGCGTGGTGAGACCGGCCTTGTACGACGCGCGCGCGAACTCGAAGGCGGAGGAGCCCGCCATCAGGGTCCGGTCCAGGTCGAAGAAGGCGGCGCCGCGCACCGCCTCCGCGCCGTCGGAGCGGGAGACCGGGCCAGCTCCGCCGGCCCTCCGGGCCTCCCAGCTTCGCTCTTCGTTACTTGAGAGACCGCTCCGCTGGTCGGCCACGTCACACGTCGACCACGACGGCGTCGCCCTGGCCGCCGCCGGAGCAGATCGCCGCGCAGCCCTTCCCCCCGCCGCGCCGGCGCAGCTCCAGCACCAGGCCGCCGAGGATGCGCGCGCCAGAGGCGCCGATCGGGTGCCCGATGGCCACGGCGCCGCCGTTCACGTTCACCTTGTCCTCGTCGATCCCCAGCATGCGGATCGAGTTCAGCGTCACCGACGCGAAGGCCTCGTTGATCTCCCACAGGTCGATGTCCTCGGGCTGCAGGCCGATCTTCTCCAGGGCCTTGCGGGCGGCCAGCGCGGGCGTGCGCGCCAGGTACGCGAAGTCGTCGGCCACCTGCGCCTGCGCGAGGATGGTGGCCAGCGGCTCCTTGGCGTGCTCCCGAGCCCACTCGTCGGAGGCCAGCACCAGCGCCCCGGCGCCGTCGTTGACGCCCGGCGAGTTGCCGGCGGTGTGGGTGCCGTCCTCCATGAAGATCGGCGGCAGCTTGGCCAGGACCTCGAGGCTGGTGTCGCGACGCGGCCCCTCGTCCACCTCGACCGTGGTGTCGCCCTTCTTGGAGCTGATCGTCACGGGCACGATCTCC
>VAXS01000194.1:9104-13008 GCA_005883255.1 Actinomycetota bacterium
CGATCGCCTTGCCGTCGCCCATGCGGAAGCCGAAGCGCGCCTGGGGCAGCAGGTAGGGGGCGTGGGACATGGACTCCATCCCGCCTCCCACGGCGATGTCGACCTCGCCCGTGCGGACGGCGTTGTCGATCAGCCCGGCGGCGCGGATGCCCGACGCGCACACCTTGTTGATCGTCTCGGAGGGGACCTCCTTGGGGATGCCGGCCTTGATCTGCGCCTGGCGCGAGGGGATCTGGCCCTGCCCCGCCTGGAGGACCTGGCCCATGACCACGTGCTCCACCTCGTCGGGCGCGACGTCCGCGCGCTCCAGCGCCGCCTGGATCGCGGTCCCGCCCAGCGCCGTCGCGTCGAGCGAGGCCAGGCCGCCGCCCAGCTTCCCGATCGGGGTGCGGGCGGACGACAGGATCACGGTCTTCGGCATCGGGCGGCTCCCGGGTGGCTGGTCGACGGGGGGCGAATCCTAGCTTTCTGGGATCCGCCGCTATCGTGCCCGCCCCGATGGAGGTCGAGACCACCAGCGCGCGGGCGGAGGAGAGCGGAGCCGACACGATCGCGGTGGGGGTGTTCGAGGACGGGGCGGTGGACTCGGCCGGGATGCGCGCGATCACGGAGCTCGTGGAGTCGGGCGAGGCGCGGGGCGGCTGGCGCAAGCTGGCCACGACCCACGCCGACGGTCGCCGCTGGATCGTCGTCGGCCTGGGGCGCTCCGACGAGTTCGACGCCGAGCGCGCCCGGGGCGCCGCCGCGGCGGCGCTGGGCCGGGCCCGCGAGGTGGGCGCGCGGGCGCTGTGCTGGGTCGTGCCGCCGGGCGCGGGGCGCGAGGAGGTGGCTGGGCTGGTCGAGGGAACGCTCCTGGCCGCCTATCGCTTCACGCGCTACCGGGCGGCCGACGAGGACGACGACGACTCCCGGCTGGGACTGCTGGTGGTGAGCGGTCCGGACGAGGCGACGGCCGGCGTGGACGACGCGGCGCTGCTGGCGCGCGCCCAGAACGCGGCCCGCGATCTCCAGAACACGCCGGCCAACGACCTGACGCCGGCGCGGCTGGCCGAGTACGCCCGCGAGCTGGCCGGCGAGATCGAGGGACTGTCGGCGGAGGTCGAGGGCCGCGAGGGGATCGAAGGGCGGCGCATGGGCGCCTTCGCCGCCGTGGCCCAGGGCTCCTATCAGGACCCCGCGCTGATCACGCTGCGCTGGTCGGGGCCGGGTGCCGGCGGGCCGGTCCTGGGCCTGGTGGGCAAGGCGGTGACGTTCGACACCGGCGGGATCTCGATCAAGCCCGCGCAGAAGATGCAGGAGATGAAGTTCGACATGTCGGGGGGCGCGGCGGTGATCGAGGCCATCGAGGCGATAGCCCGTCTGGGGCTGCCGGTGCGCGCCGTGGGGGTGGTGGGCGCCACCGAGAACATGCCGTCGGGACGGTCGATGCGCCCCGGGGACATCGTGCGCGCGATGGAGGGCACGTCAATCGAGATCAACAACACCGACGCCGAGGGTCGCCTGATCCTGGCCGACTGCCTGGCCTACGCGGTGCAGCAGGGAGCCGAGCGGATCGTCGACCTGGCCACGCTGACCGGCGGCATCGTGTTGACGTTCGGCTCGGTCCACGCGGGGTTGATGGCCAACGACGACGCCTGGGCGGGGGTGGTGGAGGACGCCGGCCGCGCCACCGGGGAGCTGGTCTGGCGGCTCCCGCTCGAGGGCCGCTACGCGGACATGATCAAGGGGCGCTACGCCGACGTCGTGAACGTCACCGAGGCGCGCAAGGCGGTGTCGATCACGGCCGCGGAGTTCCTGCACCGTTTCGTGGGAGACGTGCCCTGGGCCCACGTGGACATCGCCGGGACCGCATACGACGCCGAGCTGCCCTACGCCGCGAAGGGCGGCTCCGGGTTCGGCGTGCGCCTGCTGGTCGACGTGGCGCGGCGGGCGGCGGGCTTGGCCGGGGGCTAGAGCTCGAGCAGCTGGAGCAGCTTGCGCCCCAGCGCCCGGTTGCCGTCGAGGCGGATCTCGCCCCGGGTCAGGCGGGCGAGCGCGGCCCGACCGTGGGCGCGCGCGGGGTTGGGCATGCCCCCCACCTTGGGCGTGGTGGTCAGGTGGACGATGTGCGACAGCCGGCCGCTGACGCGGAAGTCGGCGTCGTCCCACGCTCCGTCCTCGACGGTGATCTCGGCGCCCGCGAAAGCGATGCGCACGGGTGCGATGTCCTCGGCGAAGTGGAGGTCGACGAGCCCATCCATGTCACGAGCCAGCTGCGGCCGTCGCTGGAGCCCACGCTCAAGCAGCACGTAGACCGTCGGCGCGATGCCCTCGGCCGTCGTGGCGCCAAGGCGCAGTGCGGGACGCGCGGCGGGCATTCGGGCATCGTAGGCGCCGGCCCGCGCTCGCCCCCTCCCCTACGTGTCGGTGCGCTCCGGGTCGGCGTAGACGGGCTTGCGCCAGGGCGGGACGATGGCGAAGTGGGCGGCGAGGGCGGCGGCGCTGAGGCGCTCGATCGGGACGAGGCGCACGCCGTTGGAGTCGGTGCGGCGGTCGTCGCCCGGTCCGGCGGGCACGAAGCCGGCGTGGCTGCCGCGGCTCACGTGCGTCCAGCCGGTCGGCGGCACCCAGGCGCCGGTGCGCTCGCGGAGGCTCACCGCCAGGTGTCGCCCGGTCGGCAGGTCGCGATCCAGCGCCGGCACGGGCACCTCGATCGGCAGCTCGTTGAGGTTCGGCCAGTGGTGGCGGCCGGCGTAGCCGTTGTGGGCCGAGGAGCGCGCGAGCACCTCGCCGGAGCGGGTGATCCGCACCTGGTAGCTCTCCCAGTCGTCGCCGTGGTGCCCGCTCACCGCCCCGGCCAGCAGCCCGGCGGGAATGTGGCCGACGATCGGCAGCCGGCTCGCCGCGTACAGCGTCCCGTTCCAGGTCGAGTCCGGGTAGTAGAGCCAGTACTGGATGAACAGGTCCCCGCCGGCGGACCGGCGATCGACGGCGTGGGTGAAGACCGCCGCCTGCCGCCCCCGCGTCGAGCGCCAGACGTCGGCCCCGCGCCGGTCGGGAGCGTCGGCGCAGCGATGCGAGCGACACGAGCGGAAGTCCACCGGCAGCGTCAGCGTCCGCGGCGCGTAGTCGAATCCGGGGGCGAACGCCCGGACCATCCCCGCCACGTCGCTCCCGTACGCCGCCGCGAGCTCCGAGTCCTCGCCATGGCACCCGGCGAGCACCGCACACCGCACCACCCGCGCCATCCCCGCCGCCGGCCCCGCCAGACCCACCGCCGCACCGGCCGCCAGCGCGACCACCACCACGAGCAGCAACGCCACCCACTCCACCGTCCCCTGCCCCCGCTCCCCCACGGCTGGGACCGTAGGCAGCATCTCGATCCGCGTCTGCGCAGCGCGGCGGAGAGTTGGCGACGCAGCAGTGGCGAGCCTCCGAACAGGCAGAGCTCGCGAGACACTTGGCCAGTGCACACCTGGGTCGAGCACACCGCGGAGTTGGAGCTGCGCGTCGAAGCGGCCGACGAGGCCGCCGTGTTCGCGGAGGCGCTCGCGGCGCTGGGTGAGCTGCTGGATGACGACCGCGCCGGCGGCGAACCCGTCGAGCGGGCCGTCGCCCTGGAGGCCGCCGATCGCCCGGCGCTGCTCGCCGCCTGGATCGACGAGCTGGCCTACCTGGCCGAGACCGAGGACCTGATCCCCCTCGAAGCGCGGGCCGTCGAGGTCGAGGACGGCGTCCGGCTGCGCGCCACCGTGGTCGGCCGACCTGGGCGCCCGCGCCACGTGGTCAAGGGCGCGACCTACCACCGCCTCCGGTTTGCGCCCGAAGGCGACGGCTACGTTGCCACCGTGGTACTGGATGTCTGACTCGCACTCGCTGCGCCGGATCGACGACGTCACCTGGGAGATCCCGCCCGACCCGAGAT
>VAXS01000073.1:0-3654 GCA_005883255.1 Actinomycetota bacterium
CGGTCCAGGAAGCTGAGGCTGATCTCCTTGGAGTTGCCCTTGGCGTCGATGTCGAGGACGATCAGCCCGCGGGACTTGAGCTGGTCGGTGACCGCCTGCTTGGACTCCGCCTCGACCTCGCCCCGGGACGGGACGCCCGCCAGGTCGATCGCTCTGAAGACGAACGTGTCCATGTCCGGCTACGCGGCCTGGACGGCGTGGGCCGGCGCCGCGCCCGCGGCGTCCAGCAAGCGGCGGAGCTCCTCAGGGGTCGTGGACCGGGCCTCGGCCAGCGCCCGCGTGATCTTGCCCTGGCGCACGAGCGTGGCCAGCGAGGAGTCCATGGTCTGCATCCCGGCCGAGGCGCTGGTCTGCAGCACCGAGTAGATCTGGTGCGTCTTGCCCTCGCGGATCAGGTTCCGGATCGCCGGCGTGGGGATGAGGACCTCGCAGGCCAGGCAGCGCCCCGACCCGTCGGCGGTGGGCAGCAGGGTCTGGGTGATGATCCCCTGCAGCGCCACCGACAGCTGCACGCGCACCTGGTGCTGCTGGTGGGGCGGGAACACGTCGATGATGCGGTCGATCGTCTGCGGCGTGTCCTGGGTGTGCAGGGTGGCGAACACCAGATGGCCGGTCTCGGCGGCGGTCAGGGCGGTGGAGATCGTCTCCAGGTCCCGCATCTCGCCGACCAGGATCACGTCGGGGTCTTGGCGCAGGGCCGCCCGCAGGGCGAGGGCGAAGGAGGTGGCATCCGAGCCCAGCTCGCGCTGGTTGACCAGGCACTTCTTGTGCTTGTGGAGGAACTCGATCGGGTCCTCGATGGTCATGATGTGCTCCTCGCGGGACCCGTTGATCTCGTCGATCATCGACGCCAGCGAGGTGGACTTGCCCGAGCCGGTGGGGCCGGTGCACAGCACGAAGCCGCGCGGCTTCTTGGTCAGCTCGTGCACGATCGGTGGCAGGCCCAGCGTCTCGATGTCCACGATGTCGGCCGGAATCAGGCGGAAGGCGGCGCCGATCGCGTTGCGCTGGAAGTAGGCGTTGACGCGGAAGCGGGCCCGGCCCGGGATCGAGTAGGCCAGGTCGACCTGCCAGTCGGTCTCCAGGCGCTGGCGCTGGTCGTTGCTGAGGATCGAGTAGACGATCTCCCGGGTGTCCGTGGGCGTGAGGAGGGGGTAGTCCTCCAGCGGCGTCAGCCGGCCGCGCACGCGCACGGTGGGCGCGGCTCCGGCCGTGATGTGCAGGTCGGAGGCGCGACGCTCGAGCGTCTCGATGAGGACGTCCGCGAAGTCGAAGTTCATGGTGCGCTGTTCCTCGGAGTTGACGAGACTCGTCCGTTATCGGCAGGTCAGCGGGAATCCGTCACTCGCGCGACCTCCGCGATGGACGTGCGCCCGAGCTTGACCTTCTCCAGCCCGTCCTCGCGCAGGCGCCGCATCCCCTGGCTCACGGCGACACGGGCGATCTCGTCGGCCGGCGCGCGCTCGAGGATCAGCTGGCTGATCTCGTCGGTGACCGTCATCACCTCGAAGAGCCCGATGCGTCCCTTGTAGCCGCTGTTGGAGCAGCGCCCGCAGCCGGCCGGCTCGTAGGCCTCGAGGTCGTACGTGGAGGAGAAGCCGTTGTCGCGCAGGTGCTGGGCGGAGACGAGCACGCGCTTCTTGCAGGTCGTGCACAGGGTGCGGGCCAGGCGCTGGGCCACCACGCAGTCGATCGCCGAGGCCACCAGGAACGGCTCGATGCCCATCTCCAGCATGCGGGCGACGGCGGTGGGGGCGTCGTTGGTGTGCAGCGTGGAGAGGACGAGGTGACCGGTCAGCGCCGACTCGATCGCGATCTTGGCGGTCTCCGAGTCGCGGATCTCCCCCACCATGATGATGTCGGGGTCCGCCCGCATCATCGAGCGCAGGCCGGTGGAGAACGTCAGGCCCGCCTTCGGGTTGACCTGGATCTGGGTGATCCCGTCCAGCTGGTACTCGACCGGGTCCTCGATCGTGATGATGTTCTTCTCGGGGACGTTTAGCTGCTGGAGGGCGGCGTAGAGCGTGGTCGACTTTCCCGAGCCCGTGGGGCCGGTGGCCAGGATCGCGCCGTAGGCCTGGTGGATTCCCTTCTCGTAGCGCTGCCGCTCCGTCCCGACCATCCCCAGCATGTCCAGGTCCATGACCACGGAGTCCTTGTCCAGGATGCGCATGACCACGGACTCGCCGTGGACGCTGGGCAGCGTGACCACGCGGACGTCGACGTGATGGTGGTCGATGGTCAGGCCGACGCGCCCGTCCTGGGGAACGCGCCGCTCGGAGATGTCGAGGTCGGCCATGATCTTCACGCGCGACACCACGCCCTTGACCATGCGCCGGGGCACGGTGGCGGACGAGGCGAGCACCCCGTCCACGCGGAACCGGACGCGCATCTCGTTCCCGTCCGGCTCGAAGTGGATGTCCGACGCGCCCAGCTCGACGGCCTGGGCGACGATCGAGTGCACGAGCTTGATGACGGGGGCGTCCTCGGCCGACTCGTGCAGGTCGACCAGGTCACCCGTCTCGTCTGCCTCCTCCTCGGCCTCCGCGGTCTGCTGGACGACGTCGTCCAGGCGATTGAGGCGGCTGATCAGGCCGGTGACGTCCTCGCGGGAGGCCACCCCCGGGCGGACCTCCATCCCGGTCATGATCGCGATGTCGTCCACCGCCAGGACGTTGGCGGGGTCCACCATCGCCACCATGACCGTGCGCTCGTCCAGGAACGAGACCGGGACCGCCTCGTAGCGGCGGGCGGCGGAGGCGGAGATGAGGTTGGCCGCGCCCATGTCGATCTGGAACCCGTTCAGGTCGAGGTGGTCGAGGCCGTAGCGCTCGGCCACCGCCCGCGCCAGCTGGTCCTGGTTGAGTAGCCCCTGCTCTTGGAGCAGCTGCTCGGGGGTGCGGCCGGCCTGGCGGGCGGCGTCCAGGGCCGCGTCCACGCGCTCGCGGTCCGCGTAGCCCAGCTCGACGATGACGTCCGTGAGGAAGCGCCCGGAGCCGCCGCGGCGGGTGGGCGGGGTGATGCCGTTGCGTCGGCTCTCGTCCGCCGCCTCGGAGGCGGCCGCGGCGGCCGCCTCCTGGCCGGAGGCGGGGACGGGACGCAGATATGGGAATTCGCGATCCACGGCTAACGGTCCCGTGCAGGCTCGGTCGCGCCTCCCCGCGCGGGATGCCTATGGAATCGGCGGGTTTGGGCAGGTTCTTGAGGGGCGGCGACGGCGCGCTCAGCCTGCGCGGGCCGCGGCCCTCATGGCCTCCAGCGGGGCCGGGCGACCCGTGAAGCGCTCGAAGCTCAGCGCGCCCTGGCGCACCAGCACCTCGACCCCGTCCACCACCGTGGCGCCCGCGGCGCGCGCGGCGGCCACCAGGCGGGTCTCGCTGGCGCCGTAGGCCAGGTCCACCACGCACGCGTACTCGGACAGGGAGGCCGCGTCGAACGGGAGCGCGGCGAACGGATCGTCGTCGGGACGCAGCCCGACCGGCGTGCAGTTGACGAGGATCTCCGCACCGCCGGTGACGGTATCCACCGCGCGCGCGTCGAGCTCCGCCGCCAGTGCCCGTGCGCGCTCGGCCGTCCGGTTCCAGATCGCCACGTCGGCCGCCCCGCGCGCGCGCAGCGCCCAGACCGCGGCGCGGGCGCTGCCGCCGGCGCCCA
>VAXS01000073.1:3752-4862 GCA_005883255.1 Actinomycetota bacterium
GTCTCGGCCAGGAGCGGCGGCGGGACCGGCAGCAGCTGGTAGCGCCAGTCCTCCAGGCCCACCGCCGCGTACGCCGCCTCGTGCATGGCGGGCGAGCGGCTGTGGCGCACCGGCCAGCCCAGCACGCCGGCGCGTGTCAGCGGCACGTGGTGGGCGAGTTGCCGCCCTTGGCGGCGCGGGCGCTGTTGTAGCGCGCCTGGTCCTGGGCGAACTGCGCGGCGGTCGAGGAGAACGCGTGCTCGTTGCACGCGCCCGGCTTGACCACGTAGTACAGGTAGCCGACGTGGGCGGGATGCGCGGCGGCCTGGATCGACTTGAGGCCCGGGTTGTCGATCGGGGTGGGCGGCAGCCCCTGGTGCTTGCGCGTGTTGTAGGGGGAGTCGATGGCCAGCTGCGAGAGCGTCAGCGGGCGGTCGAAGTTGTTGACGGCGTAGCGGATCGTGGCGTCGATCCCCAGCGGGATCCCCTGCTTGAGGCGGTTGTAGATGACGGCGGCCACCAGCGGGCGCTCGCGATCCAGCGCCGCCTCGCGCTCGATCATCGAGGCGATGGTCAGGACGTCGTACGGAGTCAGGTGCTTGCTGCGCGCGTAGGCGAGGTTCACCGTGCGGAAGCGCTGCTTGAAGGTCTGGAGCTGCTTGGCCACCAGCGCCCGGACCGGCGCGCCGATCGCCACCTGGTAGGTGGCGGGGAACAGGAAGCCCTCGAGGCTCTGGACGCCGCGCGGGGCCCCGTACTGCTGGGGCCGCAGCAGCGGCGAGCGGAGCGTGGCGGACAGGTAGGAGCCCTGGAGCGAGGTGCGGCGCAGCAGCCGGTCGACCTCGCGGCGGGTGTGGCCCTCGGTGATCGTGACGTTGGTGGCCTTGGCGGGCGGCGGGCCCTTCTCCAGCGCGGTGAGGACGCTGCCGTAGCTGGCGTCGGCGCGCAGCAGGTAGGTCCCGGACTTGATGTCGGAGGCGCCGTCGAGCTTGGCCCGCAGCTTGAAGAAGAACGCGGAGGAGATGACGCCGCGGTTGGCCAGGACGTCCGCCGCCCGGCTCATGCCAGCGCCGCGCGGGATCGTGACCGCCACCTGGCGGCCGCCGTCGCCGTGGAAGGGCTGGAAGATGC
>VAXS01000074.1 GCA_005883255.1 Actinomycetota bacterium
GAGTGGGCCAGGACCACCGCCAGGAGGACCACGATCGCCGCCACGATCCAGCGGCCGGGGTGGCGGACGGGGACGGCCCGGATGTCGTCGGGCCGAAGGGCCTCGGCGCCCGCCCCGCCAGAGGGCGCCGAGACCGGGTCCGGCTCTGGTCTAGCTGACGGCGCCGTTGATCTTCGGGGTGGTGATGGCGCCCGCCTGGATCCCCCACTTGGTGAGGATCGCCTTGTACCTCCCGTCGGCGATCAGCACCTTCAGCGCCGCGAGCAGGGGACTGGTCAACCCGCTGCCCTTGGGGACGGCGATCCCGTACGGGAACGGCCCGTAGGGCTTGCCCACCAGCTTGAACTGCCCGCCGGTCTTCTTGACCTCATAGACGGCCACCGGGTAGTCGGCCATGGCCACCTGCGCGCGGCCGCTGGACAGCGCCAGGTTGGCCCCGGTCTGGTCCGGGAACACGAGCACCTTGACGGCCTTCTTGCCCGCCGCCGTGCACTTCTTGGACTGGGCGGTGGAGTCGTCCTGCTGGGTCGTGCCCTTCTCGACCGACACCGTAAGGCCGCACAGGTCGGCCAGCCCGTTGACCTTGGGCCCGCCGGGCTTCTCGAAGAACCCCGTGAAGACCGTGTAGTAGGTCACGAAGTCGACAACCTTCTCCCGCTCCTTGGTGTCGGTGAACGACGACATCCCCACGTCGTACTTCTTGGCCGCCAGCCCGGGGATGATGCTGTCGAACGGGGCGTTGGCCAGGTTGAGCTTGAGCCCCATCACCTGGCCCAGGGCGGCCGCCAGGTCGGCGTCCATCCCGATGATGGTGTGCCCGTCGGGTCCGATGAACTCGTTTGGCGGATAACTGGCGTCCGCCGCCACGGTCAGCGTGCCCTTGCTGCGCACCGCGGCCGGCACCAGCGCCGCGACCTTGGCGTTCTTGCCCACCGCCGGCGCCGCCGAGGACGTCGACTTCTTGCCTCCCCCTCCACAGCCCGCGAAGCCCACGACTCCGCAGGCCGCGACCACCAGCCACACCCACACACGGATCTTGCCAACGCGCATGTCCACCTCCTGGAAGCTGACGCGCGGGCGAAGCATATGCCGTCAGCGGGCGAAATATGCCGTCAGGGGGCGAAGAAGGGAGTCGACACGTAGCGCTCGCCCGAGTCCGGCACGATCACCACGATCCGCCGGCCCCGCGACTCGGGGCGGCGGGCCACGCCCAGCGCGGCGTGCACCGCCGCGCCGGCGGAGATCCCGGCCAGGACGCCCTCGCGCCGGGCCAGCTCGCGCGCCGTGGCGATCGCCTCGTCGTCCCCCACCCCGATGACCTCGTCCAGCACCTCCCGGTTGAGCACGGCCGGCACGAAGCCGGCGCCGATCCCCTGGATCTTGTGGGGGCCCGGGCGCCCGCCCGCCAGGACCGCCGAGGCGGCCGGCTCCACCCCGATCGCCAGCGTGGCTGGGTCGCGCTCCTTAAGCACCTCCCCCACCCCGGTGATCGTGCCGCCGGTTCCCACGCCGGCGACGAGCACGTCGGCCCGCCCGTCGAGCGCGTCCAGGATCTCGGGCGCGGTGGTGCGCCGGTGGATCTCGGGGTTGGCCGGGTTCGAGAACTGGTCGGGCAGGAAGAACTCGTCGCTGGACGCCAGCCGCCGGGCGGCGTGCACCGCCTCATCCATCCCGCCCAGGGACTCCACCTCCTCCACCCGGGCCCCGTAGAGCCGCAACAGCGCGGCGCGCTCGCGGCTCATCCCCTGCGGCAGCGTCAGCACCAGGTCGTAGCCCTTGGCCGCGCACACGAAGGCCAGGGCGATACCGGTGTTGCCGCTGGTGGCCTCGACGATCGTGGTGCGACCGGGCTCGATCCGGCCCTCGGCCTCGGCCGCCTCGATCATCGCCACCCCGATGCGGTCCTTGACGCTGCCGCCGGGGTTGAACGCCTCCAGCTTGGCGTAGAGCTCGGCGCCCTCGGCCAGCGCCACCCGCGTCAGCTGCACCATCGGGGTGCGCCCGACATGCTGGGAAATGTTGGTCGGGATTCGCGCCATTGCGGCGCAACCCTAGAGAACCAGGCGGGCTCAGGCCGGTTTGACCCGGGCCCTGACCGTCGAGCCGTGGTGGGCGGCGTCGATCGCGATCACGGTCACCTGAAGGCTCCTGACCCGGTGGCCGCGGACCCGTCCGGCGAATCCCGGTGTCGTCGAGATACCCGCGTACCTGATCCTGAGCGAGACCCTGGTCTGCGGCAAGGCGAACGTGATCCGAAGGCGGCCCCGGACGATCCGCGTGCGGAACCTGACGCGCGCCCTCCGGGCACCGGTGACGGTCACCGAGCCGGCCCGCGCCCCGAATCGCAGCCCCGCTGGAACGCCGACCGTGACCGACCTCAGCGCGGGGGCCAGAAAGCCCTTGGAGACCGTCAGCGACAGTGTTGGGCGCTTGGCGCCGACCCCGGTCAGCGACGCACCGGAGACGGTGGGCCGGCCGATCACGGTCCAGGAGAACGCGGCCTCGCCGAGCGGAGCGCCCTGGTAGGTCCCGGAGACGGCTACGTCGTAGACGCCACCGCGGTGGGGCGTCCCGGCGATCCGGCCCGCCGAGGGGGAGATCGAGAGCCCCGGGGGAAGCCCGGAGGCTCTCCAGGCCACGGGTCCGGCCGCCGTCCCGGCAAGCTGCAGCTGGACGCTCGCGCGATGTCCGGCGGTGCTCCTCCGGGGGCCGGGGTTGACGATCCGTACCGTCGCCGAGCACAGCGAGGACGCGAGCGCTCCTCCGATCGGCGTCCCCAGCCCGGAGGCCATGTCGAAGCCGCTCCCGGCTGGGTACAGGCCACCGTTGGTCGAGCTCAGGTCGTTGTTGCCCGACGTGACGTCGTTGAAGGTGGATCGGTATGCGCTTCCCGCGGCTCGGTACAGGGCCGGATTGGCGAATCCGATCGCGGACGAGTGGCATGCGCTCGACGCGTTGATGATGGCGAGCAGCGCCGCCCATACCGGCGCCGCGGCGCTGGTGCCGCCGATCGACTGCCACCCTGCCGGCGACGTCAGGTCCGAGTGCGACCCGTTCCAGTAGATCAGGTACCCCGTGTTGGGGTCGGCATCGGCCGAGATGTCCGGGACCTCTCGGCAGAA
>VAXS01000075.1 GCA_005883255.1 Actinomycetota bacterium
GGGTGGGAGTCACCCTCGACTCGCTGCGGATCCTGCGGGTGAGCGACCCCAACCCTCGGAAGCCGGGGCAGATCAGCCAGCCTCCGGACGAGCTCAACCTCTACCTCGACGTCAACGGCGACTGGAAGTTCCTGGACGACTGGGCGCCGGGCCTCGACCGGGCCTCGCTAAACCAGACGTTCCGGATCGGTCGGACCCTGGACGTCGCGGTGCCGGCCGGGCAGCGCGTGCGCCTGGTGGTGCGCGGACGGGAGTGCGACGAGCCCAACCACTCGATCCGCTTCGGGCTGTTCGTGCCGCTGATCCATCCCTGCCCGTCCAACCCGAACGAGTTCCAGATCGGCAACGACAGCCCGGGCGTGGCCGAGGCCACCTTCCCCTCGGCCCGGGCCGCCCTGGGCCGGCACCGGCTGGTCTCGCGCGGGGGCGACGGGGCCTTCGCCGCCACGTTCACCCTCCGGCGCGTCAGGTGACCCGCTCGGCCCCGGTGTAGACGTTGAGGCGGCCGCCCCGCGCAAAGCCGCCCAGCGTCAGGCCCCGGTCGGCGGCCAGCGAGACGGCCAGGGAGGTGGGCGCGCCCACTCCCACCAGGATCGGAGCGCCGGCCACCGCCGCCTTCTGCACCAGCTCGAACGACAGGCGGCCGCTGACGCACAGGATCCGCTCGTGCAGCGGCAGCTCGCCGGCGAGCAGCGCCCGCCCCACCACCTTGTCCATCGCGTTGTGGCGGCCCACGTCCTCGCGGACCCGCAGCGCCCGGCCGCCGGCGTCGAACAGCCCGGTGGCGTGCAGGCCGCCGGTGCGGGCAAACTCCGGCTGCTCGAGGCGGTCGGGCAGCGCGGCCAGGAGCTCGCGCGCCACCTGCGGACCGGGCGGCGCCGGCGGGGCGTGGACCGCCACCTCCTCCAGGGCGCCCTTGCCGCACACGCCGCAGGACGAGGTGGTGTAGAAGCGCCGCTCGCCCGGGTCGCGGAGCAAGGGGCCGGCGACGTCGATGGCGTTGGCGTCCAGGCAGGGGTGGAATCCGGGCGCGGCGGCCAGCAGGCCCTCGCCGTACAGGAAGCCCGCCGCCAGCTCCTCGTCCTCTCCCGGAGTGCGCATGGTGACCACCAGCGGCCGGCCGTCCACGCGGATCTCCAGCGGCTCCTCGACCGCCACCTCGTCGGGCTGGCCGTCGCGCACCACCCGCGCGTGCCTGCCCTGGACGCGGACCTCCATGCCCGGAGGCTAATAGGCTGCCGCGGCCGATGGCCACCTTCGACCTCCTCGCCGACCTGCCCGTCGAGATCGACGGGTACGCGCTGGAGCGGCGGGAGCTGGAGGTCGCCTCCCAGTTCACCCGCGTTTCCACGGTCATCCACCTCCAGGGAGCGGGCGAGGAGGGCGTGGGCGAGGACGTCACCTACGACACCCCCGACCAGGACGCGCTGCAGGCCGCCGGCCCGGTGCAGCCGCTGGCGGGGGCCCGCAGCCTGGGCGAGCTGTGCGAGCTCGTGCAGGGCCTCGACCTGTTCCCGGTCGAGCCCCAGCGCGAGGTCTCGCGGCGCTACCGGCGCTGGGCGTTCGAGAGCGCCGCTCTCGACCTGGCCCTGCGCCAGGCCGGGCAGCCGCTGCACGCGGCGCTGGGGCGCGAGCCCCGGCCGGTGACGTTCGTGGTGTCGCTGCGACTGGGAGAGCCGCCGTCGATGGAGCCGATCCGCCTCCGGACGGAGCACTACCCGGGCCTGCGCTTCAAGCTCGACCCCACCTCGTCGTGGGACGACGCGCTGGTGGCGGAGCTGGCGGCCTCGGGCGCCGTCGACTCCCTGGACTTCAAGAGCTTCTACACCGGCACGATCGTCGACCAGCCCACCGATCCGGCCCTGTACCGCCGGGTGGTGGACGCCTTCCCGGACGCCTGGCTGGAGGACCCGGACGTCCACGACCCGGAGACGTCCGAGATCCTCGCCCCGCACCACGACCGGATCACCTGGGACGCGCCGATCCACACGGTGGCCGACATCGAGGCGCTGCCCTTCCCGCCGCGGATGGTCAACCTCAAGCCCTCGCGCCTGGGCGGCCTGCGCACGGTGTGCGAGGCGGTCGACCACTGCGCCGAGCGGGGGATCGGGGCCTACGGCGGCGGGCAGTTCGAGCTGGGACCCGGGCGCGGGCAGATCCAGTACCTGGCCTCGGTCTTCCATCCCGACACGCCCAACGACGTGGCGCCCACCGGCTTCCACCGCGCGCCGCCCCCGCCCGGGCTGCCCGAGAGCCCGCTGCCCCCCGCGCCCAGCCCCACGGGCTTTCGCTGGGGCGAGTAAGCCCCGCCGTTAGTCGCGCTTCAGGCGGGTGGTGAGCCTGCGCAGCAGGCCGCCCGCGCCCAGCAGCGCCAGGCCGAGCAGGGCCACCGCTCCCAGCTGCAGGCCGGTGTTGGGCAGCGAGCTGCCCGACGAGGAGCCGGTGGCGGCGCTGGAGGGCGTGGAGCTCGACGAGGAGCCGGTCGAGCCCGACGACGAGGACGACGAGCCGGTCGAGCCCGACGAGGAACCGCTGGAGGCGGCGACCACGGTGACCGTCCCGTGCATGAACGGGTGGATGCTGCAGTGGTAGCTGAAGGTCCCGGTGGAGTTGAAGGTGTGCGAGCCGCTGGCGCCCTGGCCCAGCGTGCCGGTGTCGAAGCTGCCGTCGTTGGCGGTGGCCGTGTGGTCGGCCGAGTCGGCGTTCGTCCAGGTGACCGTGTCCCCGGTGTGGACGGTGATCCCGCCCGGGTGGAAGGCGAAGCCCTGGATGTTCACCCCGCCCGACGCGGCCGCCCGGGCAATCGGTGGCGAGGACGTGGCCACGCGCGGCGCCGGGGGTGGCGGCGCCGCGGTCGTGGTGGGTGGCGGCGCCTCGGTGGTCGTGGTCGGTGGTGGGGACGCCGCGGTCGTGGTCGTCGGCGGCGGCGAGGTGGCGCCGGTGGTGGTCGCGCCCTGCGCCGCGGGGGTCGGCACCTGGTCGGACGCCCATAGCAGCCCCGGCGCGACCAGGCCGGCACCGAGCGCGCAGGCCAGCGCCAGCGCCTTCGCGCATCCGGATGGGATCCGTCCCACCCGCCGATCGTAGCCGCGACCGTCGCCAGCCATCACTGCATTCGACGCTCGACCCCCGCCCGTCCTTCCCCCGCGAAGCGCATCCCGTTGATCACCGCCCCGCCGAGCAGGATGATCGCCAGCACGTAGAACCAGATCAGCACGATCAGGATGAACACCAGGGTCGTCCCCAGGTGAGCGA
>VAXS01000076.1 GCA_005883255.1 Actinomycetota bacterium
GGGTGGTCTTGCCGGCGCCGTTGGGCCCGACCAGCGAGACGTGCTCGCCCCGCTCCAGCCACAGCTCGGCGTCCTCGAGCAGCGTGCGGTCGCCCGCCTGGATGGTCGCGCCCTCCAGCTCGAAGACCACCCGGCCGCTGCGCTCCGGCGCCCGGAAGTCGAAGGCCAGCGTGCGCCCGTCGGTGGGCTCGGTCCGGACGGGGCGGACGCGCTCGATCCGCCGCAGCCGCGACTGCGCCTGGCGCGCCCGCGTCCCGGCCCGGAAGCGGGCCACGAAGCGCTCCAACCGCTCCAGCTCGGCGCGCTGGCGCTCGGCGGCGCGGCCCTGGGCGAGCTCGCGGGCGGCGCGCTCCTGGCGCCAGGCGTGCCAGCGCCCGGCGAAGAAGCGCCCTCGCCCGCCCTCCAGCTCCAGCACGGCCGTGCCCACCGCCTCCAGGAACCAGCGGTCGTGGGCCACCAGGGCGACCGCGGCGTCCAGCCCGGTCAGTCGCTGCTCGAGCCACTCCAGCGCGTCCACGTCGAGGTGGTTGGTGGGCTCGTCCAGCAGCAGCACGTCGGGATCGCCCGCCAGCGCCCGGGCCAGCGAGGCGCGGGTGAGCTCGCCCCCGGAGAACGAGCGCAGCGAGCGGTCCAGGTCGCCGCCGCCGAACCCCAGGCCGCGCACGCCCTCCAGCGCCCGGTCGCGCCAGCGGTAGCCGCCGGCGTGCTCCAGCCGCGCCTGGGCGCGCCCGTAGCGGTCGAGCGTCCCGGCGCCCGCGTCCCCGTCCGCCATCGCCCGCTCCAGCTCGCCCAGCTCCCGCTCCAGGCGGACCTGCTCGGCGCAGCCGCCGAGCACGTAGTCGCGCAGGCGCAGGTCGCGCTCGCGCGGGGGACGTTGGTCGTGCAGCGCCACGCGGGCGTCGCGCGCCCGCGAGAGCTCGCCGCGGTCGGCCGACTCCTCGCCCGCCAGCACGCGCAGCAGCGTCGTCTTCCCGGCGCCGTTGCGGCCGGCGATCGTCAGGCGCTGGCGACGCTCCAGGCGCAGCGAGACCCCCGCGAACAGCGGGCGGCCGGCCACATCCTTGGCCAGGTCGGAGGCGGTGAGAACGGCCATGGGGCCATGCTAGATTCCGCCGTCTCGGATGCGCCGCCTGCTCCTCACGCTCTCGCTCGCCGGCCTGACGCTGGCGCTGTGGGCGCCGGCGGCGCTGGCCGGCAAGCCGGACAACGGCGAGGGCCTGTGGGGGGAGACCAACGACAAGGTGGTCACCGACGCGGGCTTCCTCCTGATCGGCGCGTTCCCGCTGCTCGTCCTCCTGCTCAGCCTGCTGCAGTGGCGGCTCGACAAGCGCAAGGAGGCGCGCAAGGCCGCCGCCCGCTCCCGCGTGGACTGGGACGGCGGCTGGTAGGCATTCGCTTCTCGACATCTTCACACCGGCGGGGTGGGCCTCGGGCAATCTGATCCCGCACACGAGATCCCCCCCGCGAACCGGCCCCGGCAACCTCCCTGCGTCGGGGCCGTTCGCATTTCATGACAGGATCACGCGCGTGCCCGAGGAGGTCCGCTACGAACGCCGGGGCGCGGCGGCCGTCCTCACCATCGACCGGCCGGGACGGCGCAACGCGGTGGACGGGCCGACGGCCGAGCGCCTGGCGGAGGGGTACCGGCGCTTCGAGGGCGACGACGGGGCGCGCGTCCTGGTGCTCACCGGCGGCGGCGACGAGGCGTTCTGCGCCGGCGCCGACCTCAAGGCCCTGGAGTCGCTGGGGCCCCGCCTGGCCGATCCCGCCGGGCCGCTCGGCTTCACCCGCCTGACGCCCTCCAAGCCCACGGTGGCCGCGATCTCGGGCTGGTGCCTAGCGGGCGGCCTGGAGCTGGCGCTGTGGTGCGACCTGCGCGTGGCCAGCGAGAACGCGCGCCTGGGCTTCCCCGAGCGCCGCTGGGGCGTGCCGCTGGTCGACGGCGGGACCCAGCGGCTCCCCCGCATCGTCGGGCTGGGCCGGGGGCTCGACCTGATCCTCACCGGGCGGATCGTGGACGCCTCCGAGGCGCTGGGAATGGGGCTGGTCACCGAAGTCGTGGCTCCCGGACGCCACCTGGAGCGCGCGCTTCAGATCGCCGAGGGGCTGGCGGGCTTCCCGCAGGAGACGATGCTGGCCGACCGCCGGGCGGCGATCGAGGGCCTGGGACTGCCGCTGGCGGCGGGTCTGGCGATCGAGGCCCAGTCGGGCCCGCAGACGGCAGCGGTCGCCGCCCAGGGGGCGGCGCGGTTCGCCGGCGGCGAGGGTCGGGGCGGGGCCGGCGCGGGGGTCTAATAGGCTCTCAGCGATGCCGCGTGAGGGAGAGGCGATGACGTACTTCGTGACCGGAGGGACGGGGTTCATCGGGCGCAACCTGATCGAGCGCCTGCTCGAGAACCGCGAGGGGCAGATCCACGTGCTCGTGCGCGAGGGCTCGACCGAGCGCCTGCAGGAGCTGATCGAGCGCTGGGGGCAGCCCGAGCGCATCGTGCCCCAGGTGGGCGACATCACCGAGCCCAACCTGGGGATCTCGGAGGAGCGGATCGCCGAGCTGAAGGGGAAGGTGGACCACTTCTTCCACCTGGCGGCGATGTACGACATGACCGCCGACGCCGAGACCAACCTCAAGCTGAACGTCGGGGGTACGCGCAACGCGATCGAGCTGGCCAACGCGATCGAGGCCGGCCTCTTCCATCACACCTCGTCGATCGCCGCCGCCGGCATGCACAAGGGCCTTTTCCGCGAGGACATGTTCGACGAGGGCCAGAAGCTCGACCACCCCTACCACCGCACGAAGTTCGAGGCCGAGAAGCTGGCCCGCACGCTGGTGGCCGGGCCCTGGCGCGTGTACCGCCCGGCGATCGTGGGACCACATCGCCCATGAGCCGGGGCTCGACGGGCAGGCCTTCCACCTGTGCAACCCGCGCAAGCAGCGCTCCGGCGAGGTGATGAACGAGATCGCCAAGGCGGCGCACGCGCCGCAGCTGGCGATGCGGATCGACTCCCGGCTGATCAAGGCGCTGCCCACCGGCGCCCTGGGGATGGCGATGCAGCTGCCCGCGGCCAAGAACGTGCGCCGGGCGCTCCTGGCCGACTTCGGGATCCCCGACGACATCATCGAGTACGTGGGGCTCACCGCCGAGTTCGACACCCGCGACACCGAGCGGGCGCTCGAGGGGTCGGGGATCGCGGTCCCGTCGCTGGAGGGCTACGCCGCCAAGCTCTGGGACTACTGGGAGCGCAACCTCGATCCCGACCTGTTCAAGGACCGCTCGTTCGAGGGCGCGGTCAACGGCAAGACGGTGGTCATCACCGGCGCCTCCAGCGGGATCGGGAAGGCGGCGGCCCAGAAGATCGCGGCCGCCGGCGGGATACCGCTGCTGGTCGCGCGCTCGCTGGACAAGCTGGAGGAGACCAAGAAGGAGATCGAGGACGAGGGCGGCACGGCCTACGTCTACTCGGCCGACCTGTCCGACATGGACTCGATCGAGCGGGTGGTGGGCGAGATCCTCAACGAGCACGCCGTGGTGGACATGCTGGTCAACAACGCCGGGCGCTCGATCCGCCGCGGGATCGCGCTCAGCCTGGACCGCTTCCACGACTTCGAGCGCACGATGCAACTCAACTTCTTCGGCTCGATCAAGATGACGATGTCGCTCCTCCCCCACATGCGCGAGCGCCGGTCGGGCCACGTGGTCAACATCTCCTCGATCGGCGCCCAGACCAACCCGCCGCGCTTCTCGGCCTACGTGGCCTCCAAGGCGGCGCTGGACGCCTGGACGCGGGTGGTGGGCAGCGAGCTGATCGGCGACGGCGTCACGTTCACCACGATCCACATGCCGCTGGTGAAGACGCCGATGATCGAGCCCACCAAGATCTACGACGCCTTCCCCACGATCACCCCTGACGAGGCCGCCGACCTCATCTGCGAGGCGATCCGGTCCAAGCCCAAGACGATCAACACCCGGCTGGGGACGTTCGGCGAGGTGGCCTACGCGCTGGCGCCCAAGGCGGTGGACCAGATCCTGCACATGGCCTACCGCGTGTTCCCGGAATCGGCGGCGTCCAAGGGCAAGAAGGACCCCAGCGAGAAGGCGTCCACCGAGCAGGTGGCGCTCGCGCACCTGATGCGCGGCGTGCACTGGTGACCTCGGGCGTTCCGGGCTAATGGGCCAGCGGCGGCGCCCCGCGGGGCTCGCCGTCCTCGCGCTCGTCGCCCTGGTGGCGACCGGCTGCGGCGGCGGCTCCTCGGGTCCCGGCCGCCGCGCCACGCTCCTGCTCGACTTCACGCCGAATGCCGTCCACGCCGGGATCTACGCCGCGCTGGCCCGTCGCTACGACCGCGCGGCCGGCGTGCGCCTGACGGTGCAGCAGCCGTCGGCCTCGGCGGACGCGGTGAAGCTCCTGGTCGCCGGCCGCACCGACCTCGCGGTCCTCGACGTGCACGACCTGGCGCTGGCGCGCGCGAAGGGCGCGGACCTGGTGGGGGTCCTGGCGCTGGTGCAGCGGCCGCTGGCGGCGGTGCTGGCACAGCCGGCCGTGAGCTCGCCGCGAGCCCTGGAGGGCGCGCGGGTGGGCGTGACCGGCGTCCCCAGCGACGACGCGGTGCTGCGCTCGATCGTGCGGGGGGCCGGGGGCGACCCCGGGCGGGTGCGCACGGTGACGATCGGCTTCAACGCCGTCCCGGCGCTGCTGGCGCGCCGGGTGGCCGGGGCCACCGCGTTCTGGGACGTGGAGGGCGTGGCGCTGCGCCGGCGGCGGCCCGGCATCCGGGAGTTCCGGGTGGACTCGTACGGCGCCCCCTCGTACCCCGAGCTGGTGGTCTGCGCCACGCGCGCGACGCTCCGCTCCCGCCGCGCGCTGGTGGAGCGGGTGCTGGCGGCGCTGCGGCGGGGCTACGCCTGGGCGATCGCCCATCCGGCGGGCGCCGTGCGCGACCTGGTGGTCGCCTCGCCGGGACTGGACTCCACGCTCACCGCCGCCGAGCTGGCGGCTGTGCGCCCGGCGTTCACGTCCCCGGGCGGCCGCTTCGGCGCCCTCGATCCGGCCCGGCTGCGCGCCTGGGCGGCCTGGGACGTGCGCTTCGGGAT
>VAXS01000077.1 GCA_005883255.1 Actinomycetota bacterium
CCCGCGCCGGCTGTCGCTGCCCGTCGCCGACCAGGGCTCGGGCGTCGCGGCGGCCACGATCCAGCTTCGGCGCCGGCCGGTGGGCGAGTGGCGCTCGCTCCCCACCGCGCTGGCGGGCGATCGGGCCTGGACGCAGGTCCCAGACACCGAGCTCCCGGACGGGCCCTACGACGTCCGCGCCGTCCTGCGCGACGGCGCCGGCAACGAGGCCACGATCGCCGGCGACGCGTTCGGTCGACCAAGGGCCGTCGTGCTGCCGCTGCGCACGCCCACCCGGCTCACCGCACCCGACCGCCTGCGGCTGGCCTTCGGCCGCCGGGGACGCCTCGCGGGTGCGCTTGCGACCTACCAGACCC
>VAXS01000078.1 GCA_005883255.1 Actinomycetota bacterium
CAATCGCGCGCTGGTCCGCAACGGTCGCACTGTGTTCTTCCGGGGCCGCCTGCTCGGCCGTCCCTGGCCCGGCGCCGGGCGCACCGTGGACCTCCAGGCCCACTACCGCGGCGCCTGGCGCACGTTCGCCACGCCCCGGGCCGACCGCCACGGCCGCTTCCTCCAGGCCTACCGCTTCGGCGCCACCGTCGGCCGCGTGGTCTACCGCTTCCGCGCCCTGGCCAAGCGCGACGCCGCCTACCCGTACGAGGCGGGCGCCAGCCCGACCGTCCGGGTCACGGTGGTGGGCTGAGCTAGGCCGCCTCCGGCCGAGCCGCTGCCGCTGCCGCGGCGGCCGCCGCGTCCTCCTCGGCCTCCGGCGGCTTGGCCCCCTCGCGGGCCCAGGGCTCGTCGAACTCCACGCGCCACTTGCCCTCCTCGTTCTGCTGGAGCGCCAGGCGCGCGCGGAACGAGCGCCCCGAGCGGCCCTTGAAGCCGGTCACCGGCTTCTCCGTGCGACCGGTGGCGATGAGCTCCCGCGCGATCGCGGGCGACAGCTGCTTGCCCGCCTTGGCCTTCCAGATGACGAAGCCGCAGCCCGGGTCGTCCTTGGACCAGCACGAGTAGCCCTTGCGGTTCTCGTTGATCTCCCGCCCGCAGATCGGGCAGGGACCGAGCTTGGCCCGCGGGATCCGCACGTCCTTGAGCTTGGCGTCGAGCTCGTGCACGGTCGACTCGGTGAACGAGGCGATGTCGCCCATGAACCGCTCGCGCGAGTCCCCGCCCTCCTCGATCTGCGCCAGGCGGTGCTCCCACTCGCCGGTGAGCGAGGGTGAGGTGAGCGGATGCTGGTCCAGGAGCCGAACCACGTTGAGGCCCTTCTCGGTGGCCACCAGCGCGCGTCCGTCCCGCTCCAGGTAGCCCACCTGGATCAGCCGCTCGATGATCGAGGCGCGCGTGGCCGGGGTGCCGATGCCCGAGTCCTTCATGGCCTCGCGCAGCTCGTCGTCGTCGACCAGCTTGCCGGCCGTCTCCATCGCCCCCAGCAGCGACGCGTCGGTGTAGCGGCGTGGCGGCTTGGTCTCCTTCTCCAGCGCCTCGACCTCGCGCACCTCCGCGCGCTCGCCCTGCTCCAGCTTGGGCAGCTGCTGCTCGCGGCCCTCGTCCTCCTCTTCGCGGCCCGGACGCTCCTCGCCCTCGGCCGCCTCGCCGTACACGCCGCGCCAGCCCGGCACCAGCAGGACCTTGCCGCGGGTGCGAAAGACGTGGCCCACCACCGTGGTCTCCACGCGCGTGTTCTCGAACTCGGCGTCGGGATGGAACACCGCCAGGAAGCGCCGCGCCACCAGGTCGTACACGCGCCGGTCGTCCGAGTTCATCTTCGACAGGTCGTGCTCGGAGCGGGTGGGGATGATCGCGTGGTGGTCGGTGACCTTGGCGTCGTTGACCACCCGGGCCAGCGGCAGCACGTCCAGCCCGGTCACGTACGCGGCCGCCGCCGCGTACTCCCGCGCCCGCCCCACCAGCGCGGCGGTGGGCTTGATGTCCGCGCGCATGTCCGAAGGCAGGAAGCGCGAGCTGGTCCGCGGGTAGGTGAGCGCCGCGTGGTCCTCGTACAGCCGCTGGGCGGCGGACAGCGTGCGGCGCGCCGAGAAGCCGAAGCGGGTGTTGGCGTCGCGCTGCAGCGAGGTGAGGTCGTAGAGGAGGGGAGAACGCTCCTTGCGCCGCGACTTCTCCAGCTTGGTGATCTCGCCCACCTGGTCGCGGACCGCGCCGACGATCTCCTCCGCGGCCCCCGCGCTCCCCAGCCGCGGCTTGGAGCCGTCGTGGTAGCGCCCCTGGTAGGTCCGCTCGCCGTCGGCCGCGAACAGCGCGTCGACCAGCCAGTAGGGCTCGGGCTTGAAGGCCCGGATCTCCTCCTCGCGGCGGGCGACGATGGCCAGCGTGGGCGTCTGTACGCGGCCCAGCGAGACCGCGCCGTCGAACGACGAGCGCAGCCGGATCGTGGCCGCCCGGGTGGCGTTCATCCCCACGATCCAGTCGGCCTCCGAGCGCGAGCGCGCGGCCTGCTCGAGCTTGGCCATCTCCGCGCCGGGGCGCAGCCGGCCGAACGCCTGCTCGATCGCCTGCCGGGTCATCGACTGCAGCCACAGCCGCTGCACGGGCTTGCGCGAGCCCGACTTCTCGTACACGTAGGCGAAGATCAGCTCGCCCTCGCGCCCGGCGTCGCAGGCGTTCACCACCCGCTCGACGTCGTCGCGGCCGAGCAGGCGCTGGATCACCGTCATCTGCTTGCGGGAGCGCTCGTCGCGGACCACGAGCTTGAAGCGGTCGGGCACAATCGGCAGGTCGGCCATCCGCCACTTCTTGAACTTGGGGTCGTACTCCTCGGGCTCGGCCAGCAGCACGAGGTGGCCCACCGCCCAGGTGACGACGTGCTCGGGGCTCTCCAGGTAGCCCTCCTTCTTCTCGAACGGACCGGGTAGCACGCGCGCCAGGTCGCGCCCGACGGAGGGCTTCTCGGCGATGACCAGGGTCTTGGACATGGCGGTCCAGGGTAGCGGCACAAGTCAAGGTTGTACGGTCGAG
>VAXS01000079.1 GCA_005883255.1 Actinomycetota bacterium
AGCGGGTCCACCGCGATGTCCACCTGGGGCGGCGAGCCGTCGCCGATGTGCTCGCCGTTGTAGAGCATCGGCGCCTCGTCCTTCTCTCCCTCGCCGATCACCACGATCCCGTCCATGCGGACGGTGTCCAGGAGCAGCCGCATGGCGTCCACCGCCGCCTGGTCGGCCCCCTCCTTGTCGCCCCGCCCGATCAGCCGGGCGGCGGCCAGCGCGGCGTACTCGGTGGTCCGCACCAGCTCCAGCGCCAGGTTGCGGTCCGGGCGCTTGCCTGCGGGGTCGGGGCTCAAAGGGTGCCGGGCGGCTTGCGGACCGCCTCGCTCTCGGACTGGCGCCTGACCGAGCCCACCAGCATGAGCGCGCCGCCGACGAGCGCCAGGAACCACCCGAAGCGCAGGCTCACGTTCCCGGAGGGGTCGCCGGGGCGGCTGATCACGCCCTCGTAGAGGATCAGCCCCAGGGCGGCGATCGCCACGATCATCGTGACCTGGCCCCGGGGCCAGGACAGCTCGTGCTCGCGGACGATGATCCAGGACAGGATCAGTGGCGCGGCGGCGGCGGCCAGCAGCAGGAAGCGGATGATCGTTTGCGCCTGCCAGCCGGTGAGCGACGCGGGACCGGTGTGCCCGTTCAGGGTCGTGAGCGAGTTCTCCAGGTGGTACCAGTCGAGGAAGACCGAGCCGGCCAGGAGCACGGCGCCGACGATCGCCAGCCACTCGCCACGCTGCAGGTTCGCCGGTTTGAACGTCACGGCCGGCTGACCCTATCGGGCCCGGATCGCGGGCGCCAGGGGATAGTCTGCGGCCCGTGCCGGACCTGCGCTGGGGCCTGACGCTGCCGTTCGCCGGCGTGCCGCTGGCCGACCACGAGCCCCTGGTGCGTCGCGCCGAGGCGGCCGGCTACGACGACCTGTGGTCGGCCGAGTCCACCGGCTACGACGGCTTCACGCCGCTGGCGCTGGGGGCCGCCTGGACCGAGCGCATGCGCCTGGGGACGGGCGTGGTCAACCCCTACACGCGGGGTCCCTTCCTGCTGGCCCAGACCGTGGCGGCGATCGCCGACGCCAGCGGCGGGCGCTTCGTGCTGGGGATCGGGTCGTCGTCCGACGTGATCGTGGAGCGCTGGAACGGCATCCCGTTCGCCAAGCCGCTGAGCCGGGTGCGCGAGGCCGTGGAGGCGCTGCGGCCGGTCCTGGCCGGCGAGCGGGGGCAGGGCGGCTTCCGGCTGGAGTCTCCGCCGGCCCAGCCCGTGCCGATGGTGATCGCCGCGCTGCGCGACCGGATGCTGGGCCTGGGCGGCGAGATCGGCGACGGCACGTTCGTCAACTTCCTGCCGATCTCGGCCGTGCCCCATGTGGTCGAGCGCATTCGCGAGGGCGAGGCCCGGGCCGGGAAGGAGCCGGGAAGCGGCGAGGTGGTCTGCCGCTTCTTCAACATCCCCCAGCCCGTGGAGGAGGGGCTGGCGCTGGCGCGCTTCGTGTTCGCCGCCTACGCCACGGTGCCCGTCTACGAGGCGTTCTTCCGGGGGCTGGGGTGGGGCGAGCGGATCGACCCGCTGGTCTCGGCCTGGCGGGCGGGCGACCGCCAGACCGCGCTGGAGCGGGCGCCGGAGGACCTCATGCGCGAGATCTTCATCTTCGGCTCGCCCGACGAGCAGCGCGCGCGCCTGGACGAGTTCGCCGAGGCGGGGATCACCACCTTCTCGCTGTCGCCGTTCTGCGGGCCCGACGAGCTTCCCGGCTTCGTCGACGCCCTGGCCCGTCGATGACGCAGCTGCGGCGCCTGCTGCCCGACCCCGCGCCGCTCACTCCGGCGGAGGCGGTGGAGGGGCTGGCCTTCGGGCAGCGGGCGCCCGCGGACCGGCCCTACGTCGCGGTCAACTTCGTGGAGTCGGTGGACGGCCGGGCGGCGTTCGAGGGCCGCTCGGGCGCCCTGGGCGACGACGTCGATCGCCAGCTGTTCCACGGGCTGCGCGGCCGGGTGGACGCGGTCCTGGTGGGCACCGGCACGCTGCGCGCCGAGCGCTACGGGCGGCTGGTCCGCGACCCCGACCGGCGGGCGGCGCGCGAGGCGGCGGGCCTGCGGCCCGACCCGCTGGCCGTGGTGGTCAGCCGCAGCCTGGACCTCCCACCGGACATCCCGCTGTTCCAGGACCCCGACTCGACGATCGTCGTCTACACGTCCTCCGACGCCGAGCCCCCGGAGTGCCCGGCCGACGTCCGGCTGGTCCGTCTCGATCCGGCCGAGACCACGATGACCACGGCCCTGCGCCGCCTGCGCGCCGACCACGGCGTGCGCTCGCTGCTGTGCGAGGGCGGCCCGACCGTGTTCGGCGCGCTGGTGCACGAGCGGCTGGTGGACGAGCTGTTCGTCACGCTCTCCCCCAAGCTGGCCGGCGGGATGGACCCGCTGACCATCCTCCAGGGACCCCGGCTCCCCGACCCGGAGGAGCTGGAGCTGCGGTGGGTGCTGGAGGCGGGCGGCTCCCTGTTCCTGCGCTACGGGGTGCCGCTCGGTTGATCCGTTTCGGGGGACCTGCGTAGGGTTACCTACGCGTAACGCCGGCCCCGTGGCCGAGACGGTTTCATCCGTCCGTCGATGTCCTCCCCGTCCCCCACCCGCCTCGCGCCGGAGCCCGCCCGGGCCCTGGCGGCCCTGACCGAGGCGCGGGAACGGACCCTGGCGCTGGTGGCGCCGCTGGGGGCGGCCGAGCTGGAGCGGGTCCACTCGCCGCTGATGAGCCCGCTGGTGTGGGACCTGGGGCACATCGCCGCCTTCGAGGACCTGTGGCTGGTCCACCGCTTCGCCGGCCAGGACATGGTCCGGCCCGACCTGGCCGAGGTCTACGACGCCTTCGAGACCCCGCGGGCGGGCCGGGGCGATCTCCCGTTCCTGCACACCGACGACGCCCTGGACTACCTGGCGATGGTGCGCGACCGCGTGGCGGCGGCCACCGAGCGCCTGGGGACCGGGGACGGGCTGCTGCACGAGCTGGTGGTGCGCCACGAGCACCAGCACAACGAGACGATGCTCCAGACGCTCGCACTCGCCGATCCGGGGGTGTATGCGCCGCCGGCCCGCTCGCCGGCGGCCTCGCGCGACGGCGTGCCGGCCGACATGGTCCGGATCGACGCCGGGCCGTTCCTGGCCGGCGCCGGCGCGGGCAGATTCACATATGACAACGAGCGCCCCGAGCACGAGGTCGACCTCCCGACCTTCGAGATCGACCGGTTGCCGGTGACGAACGGCGAGTACCTGGACTTCGTCGAGGCGGGCGGGTATCGCCGCCGCCTCTCGTGGTCCGAGGCGGGATGGGCCTGGCGCACCGAGAACGGCGTCGAGCGCCCGCTGTACTGG
>VAXS01000195.1 GCA_005883255.1 Actinomycetota bacterium
TGGCGCCCGTCCGCGGCGGCGAGCGGAAGCGGTTCGGCGTCCTCGACCCGCCGCAGGGGCACGGGCGGCGGCGTGGTCGCCTTCAGCTCGCGCCCGCAGCGCGCGCAGAAGCGCGCGTCGGTGGCGTGGAGGTCGCCGCAGTCCGGACACGCGCCGCCCACCCCGGGCATCCGCACTTCGTGGACCCGTTCGCCGGCCGGCCCGTCGAGCAGCCCCTCCAGCGTGTGGACCTCCTTGTCGGTGGAGATCAGCGCGTCGAGCTTCTCGCGCACGAGATGGTCGCGCCGCTCGCCGAAGCGGTAGAGGTCGAAGACGAAGCCGCCGACGTCGCGCAGCTGCAACTCGCGAACGCGCCGGAGGTAGGCCAGCCGCCGCCGCGCACGCCCCCGCTGGCCCCGGCGCCGAACGCGCGGCTCCTCCGGCATCGACTCGGACGTGCCCGCTTCCGGCGAGCCCGTCTCCCCGGGGTCGGCCCCCCTGTGGGCGGTGCGCTGGAGTAGGCGGCTCATCTCGGAGGGCGCCGCAGGGTCGCGGCGCGGCGCGAGTATAGAGCGGCCCCTACACAGATCTTTGACTGTCGCCGGGTTTTCCCGTGACGGCCTTCGCCCCAGACTCGAACCAGCCGTTTACACGCGAACCAGAGGAGGAGCCGAGATGGGGTATCGAGTCGCCGGCCGCGTCCACGCCGCGGCCAGCCGGGCGGGCGCCGCCGCCACCCGGGCGGGCGCCCGGCTGGCGGAGCGGGCGCGCGCCGCCGACGGTCAGGGGACGGTCGAGTACGTCGCGCTGATCCTGCTGGTGGCCGTCGTGCTGGCGGGTGTGGTGATGGCCACGCGGAGGACCAGCATCGGGGATGGCGGAATCGGGCGGACGATCGTGGAGAAGCTGAGGGGCGCCCTGGACCAGGTCAAGTGACGGGCGTTTGGCAACATGGCCGGCGTGACCGCGTCCGGGCCCGACGCCGCGCGCCGCCCCATCGCCGTCTTCGACTCCGGGGTGGGCGGGCTCACCGTCCTGCACGAGCTGCTCGTCTCGCTCGCGCACGAGGACTTCGTCTACCTCGGCGACACCGCGCGCTTCCCGTACGGCGACCGCTCGCCGGACGAGCTGCGCCGCTTCGCGGTCGAGGTGGCCGACGTCCTCCTCGCCCAGGAGGCCAAGCTGCTGGTGATCGCCTGCAACGCCGCCACGTCCGCGGCCTTCGACGCGGTCGCCGACCACGTCGCGCACACCGGGCGGGACATCGGCGTCATCGGCGTGGTCACCCCCGAGTCCCAGCAGGCCGTCGAGGCCACGCACAACGGGCGGATCGGCCTGCTCGCGACCCCGGTGACCGTGGCCAGCGGCGCCTACGCCCGCGCGGTGGCCGCCGCCGACCCCAACGTCCAGTTGGTCAGCGTGCCCTGCCCGGACCTGGCCCCGATCATCCAGAACGGCTTCCCGTTCGACGAGCACGTGGTCGACACCGTGCGCGCCTACGTGGCGCCGCTGCGAGAGGCGCAGGTGGACACCGTCATCCTGGGCTGCACGCACTACCCGCTGGTGCGTCCCATGCTCCAGCGCATGCTCGGGCGCGACGTGACCCTCGTGAGCTCCGGCGCCGCCATCGCCAGGCGCGTCGAGCACGCGCTGGCCGTCGCCGGCCTGGAGAGCCCCAAGCGGGGCGAGGGCGACTACCGGTTCATGTGCACCGCCGACGTCGAGTCCTTCCGCACGCTGGGGACCCGCTTCCTGCAGATGCCGCTGGGCCAGGTGGCGCACGTCGAGCTCCGCGCCCAGGTGACGGGATGAGCGTCGAGCGCAGCTCCGGGCGCGGCCCCGCCGAGCTGCGCCCCACGACGATCGAGGCGAACTTCGTCCGCACCGCCACCGGCTCGGCCCTCATCTCCGCGGGCGAGACCCGGGTGATCTGCACCGCCTCGATCGTGGACAGCGTCCCCAAGTGGCTGGCGGGCACGGGTCGCGGCTGGCTGACGGCGGAGTACGGGATGCTCCCCGCGTCCACCGGCGAGCGCAAGCAGCGCGACGTCGCCCGCGGACGTCCCGACGGCCGGACCGTGGAGATCCAGCGGCTGATCGGCCGGTCGCTGCGCGGGGTGGTGGACTTCGGCGCGCTGGGCGAGCGCAGCATCTACGTGGACTGCGACGTCCTGCAGGCCGACGGCGGCACCCGCTGCGCCGCGATCACCGGCGGGTTCGTCGCCCTCGAGCTCGCCACCCGGCGCCTGCTGGCCGAGCGAGCCCTCGCCCGCACCCCGCTCACCGGCTCGATCGCCGCCGTGTCGTGCGGCGTCGTCGCCGGCGAGCCGCTGCTCGACCTCGACTACCGGGAGGACTCGGCAGCGGAGGTCGACGGCAACGTGGTGATGACGGGGGAGGGGGGGCTGGTCGAGGTCCAGGCCACCGCCGAGCGCACTCCGCTCTCGCGCGCGCACCTCGACGACCTGCTCGTCCTGGCGGCCGACGGCATCGCCGCGCTGCGCGACGTCCAGGAGCAGGTGCTGGCCGCCGCCACGCCGTGAGGCTCGTGCTCGCCACCCGCAACCCCCACAAGCTGCGCGAGTTCGGCCGGCTGCTGCCCGGACACGACCTCGAGCCGCTGCCGGAGGACGTCGCGCTCCCCCCGGAGACCGGCGCCACGTTCGAGGAGAACGCCCGGAGCAAGGCCCGCGCGGCGGCGCACGCGACCGGAGCCCCGGCGATCGCCGACGACTCCGGCATCGAGGCCGCCGCCCTGGACGGCCTGCCCGGCGTGCGCTCGGCCCGCTACGCCGGCCCCCGGGCCACCGACGCGGAGAACCTGGCGAAGCTCCGGGCCGAGGCCCCGCCGGGCACGCCGCTCGCCTACCGATGCGCGCTCGCGTACGCGGACGGCGCCGGTGCACGCGAGCGCATGTTCCACGGACGGTGCACCGGCACGATGGCGCCGGCGCCGCGCGGCGAGCGCGGCTTCGGCTACGACCCGATCTTCATCCCCGACGACCACCCGGGCGAGCGCACGATGGCCGAGCTCACCGACGCCGAGAAGGACGCGATCAGCCATCGCGGCCGCGCCGCCGGGGCGCTGGCGGAATGGCTCGACGACTGAGCCCCGACGTGGTGTCCGACCCCACACGGCCGCCCGGGCGCACGCCGGCGGCGATGGTCTCGATCGCCTCCAACACCCTGCTGATCCTGCTCAAGGTGGTGGCGGGCTCGCTCACCGGCTCGGTGGCGATCCTCACCGAGGCGATGCACTCGGCGATCGACCTGATCGCGTCGATCGTGGCCTACTTCTCCGTCCGCAAGGCCGAGGAGCCGGCCGACGAGAGCCACCGCTACGGCCACGAGAAGATCGAGAACCTCTCGGCGGCGATCGAGGGGATGCTGATCCTGGTCGGGTCCGGGGTCATCGCCTTCGAGGCGATCCGGCGCCTGGCCGTGGGCGCCAGCGTCGAGCGCCTGGGCTTCGGGATCGGCGTGGTCGCGTTCTCGCTGGTCGCCAACCTGTTCGTGAGCTCGTACATCCAGCGGCGCGCGCGCCTCACCGGGTCGCCCGCGCTGGAGGGCGACGCCGCGCACCTGCGCACCGATGCGCTCACGTCGGCCGGCGTCCTGCTGGGGCTGGTGCTGGTGCAGGCCACCGGAGCCTCGTGGCTGGATCCCGTGGTCGCCCTGGTCGTGGCCGCCGCGATCGTGGGCTCGGGCATCCGGATCCTGCTGGGCTCGTCGCGCGTGCTGGTGGACGAGACCCTCCCGGAGGACGAGCTCGAGGCCATCCGCGACGCGGTCGTGGCCTTCGGCCCGCGCGGGGTCGCGGGCTTCCACCAGCTGCGCACGCGGCGCGCCGGCGCCCGGCGCTACGTCGACATGCACGTGCAATTCCGCTCCGGGATCACGCTGGAGGACGCCCACGGGATCGCCCACCAACTGCAGGACGAGATCGCCGGCCGCCTGGACGGCGCCGACGTCCTCATCCACCTCGAGCCCGAGGACCGGGTGCGGCCGGGGACGGAGATCCCGCCCAGCGGGCGGCGCGGCGTCAGCGCAGGTTGATCGCGGCCGCGGCGCCCACGCAGAACGTGGTCGCGGCATAGCCGTAGTAGCCCACGCCGACGAGGACGCCGACGGCGATCAGGGAGGCGACGACGGTCACCAGCCAGCCGGCCTTCTGGAGAGACACGTCGCGTATTCTCGAAGAGATGTCCCCGGAACGGTCGCTCGCGCATCTGCGGAGCATCTCCAGCGAGATTCGCGACGCGGTGGTGCTCGACCCGGCGGGGCGCCGGCTGGCCGGCAGCCGGACGCTGGCCGGGCCCGCGGCCGACCTCCTCCGCCAGGCCGGCGACGCCACCGAGGTCGAGGTGGGGACCGGGCGCGGGACCGTGTTCGCGGTGCGCGCCGACCGGGCGGCCATCGCGGTGGTGGCCGAGCGCTCGTCGCTGTCCTCGGTCATGCGCTACGACCTGCGGGTGACGGCCGGGCAGATCGGCGTCCGATGAAGCCGCGCGGGCCCATCGACTCGGTGACGGCGGCGGTGGGCGACGCGGCCACCGCGCTGCGCCGGCGGCGGGAGGCCCGCCAGCCCTACGTGAAGCTCTGGGACGCGGCCGGCGACGTCCGCATGCCCGACGCGGCCTCGCCCCAGGCGCAGGCGCTCATCGACGTCGCGGCCGGCATGGTCGACGCCGTGGCCGTCGCGCCCGACGGCAAAAACTCGCAAAGAGCGTAAATCACGGCGCCATCGCGCCCGCACGGTGTCCGTGGGCGCTGTTAGCGTCGAGTGTCCCATCGAACTTCGAAGGAGGGCGTAGTGACGAAGTCCGAGTTCGTCGACCAGGTCGCGTCGAGCCGCGGCCTGAGCAAGAAGGAAGCTGAGAGCGCCGTGGAAGCCGTGCTGGGAACCGTCGAGAACGTGCTGTCGCGTGGCGGCGAGGTCACGTTCACCGGCTTCGGCAAGTTCCACGTCGCCGAGCGCGGCGCCCGTCAGGGCAAGCACCCGCGCACCGGCGAGCCGATCCACATCGCCGCGTCCCGCGTCCCGCGCTTCTCCGCCGGGGCCAAACTCAAGCAGTCCGTAAACCGGTAACTGACGGCGTCTCGGCGCGCCTGGCGGCGTCCTCGGCTGCTCGCGTGCCGAGCACGCCACGCAGCCTGCGTCCTTGCCAGCCACGCCGACCCCCTCGTCAGGTGGCCTCGTGACCGCCTCGTTCGGCGATCGGCTCGTGGTGGCCGTCGCCGAGCGTCGGTCGCAGGTCGTGCTGGGGCTGGATCCGGATCCGGCGCGACTGTGGCCGGAGGCGGTGGAGGCGGCGCCGGCGGACGGATCGCCGGCGGAGCGGGCGGCGGCGGCCGTCGCCGCGCAGTGCGCCGCGCTGGTCGAGGCGGCGGGGCCGGCATGCGTAGCCGTCAAGCCGCAGCTCGCCTGCTTCGAGCGCCTGGGGGCGCCCGGTTGGGCGGCGCTGGCCGCCACCGTCGCGCGCGCCCGGGATGCTGGACTGCTGGTGCTGGCCGACGGCAAGCGAGGCGACGTCCCGGTCACCGCCGCCGCCTACGCCCAGGCGCTGGTGGGCGCCACGCCGACCCCGTTCGGCCGGGTGGCCGGCCTGGGTGCGGACGCCTTCACCGCCAGCCCGCTGCTGGGGCGCGACGCGCTGGCGCCGCTGGTCGACGCCGCCCGGGCGGTGGGCGCCGGCGCGTTCCTCCTGGTCCGCACCTCCAACCCCGGCGCCGGCGACGTCCAGGACGTGCCGGGCGCCGACGGCGCGCCGCTGTGGGAGCGCCTGGCGGCGCTCGTCGCCGAGCTGGGCGAGCCCGGCGTCGGCCCGGAGGGCCTGGCCGACGTGGGAGCCGTGACCGGCGCGACCGCGCCCGAGCATCTCGCGCGCATGCGCGAGCTCATGCCGCACGCGCCGTTCCTGCTGCCGGGGATCGGGGCCCAGGGCGGCCGGGTGGAGGACCTGGCACCGGCGTTCGCGCCCGGCCCGGCCGGCGGGCTGGTCAGCGCGTCGCGCAGCATCGCCGCCGCCGGCGAGGCCACCGGCGAACACCCACGCCAAGCCGCTCGTCGCGAGGCCGAGCGGCTGCGCGACGCGGCCTGGAGCCTGGCCGCGCAGGCGGCGTGACGCGGGTCGCCTGAGGGGTGCGCAGCGGCGTGAACGGCCGGAGGCCGGGGCTAGAATCCGCGTGAGATGGTCGCCCGGAGTCAAGCGCGCTACCTGGCGCCCATCGCCCTCGTCGTCGTCACGATCGTCCTGATCGTGGTGGTCGCCAACTCGGGCGGCGGCGGGTCGAGCCACAGCTCGAAGAGCCCTCCCGCGGCGGCCCGTCAGGCGGCCGCTCGCAGCGCCCGGCCCACCCGCAGCAAGTACATCGTCAAGCCGGGCGACAGCCTGCTGGCCATCGCCCAGAAGACCGGCGTCCCCACCGACGCGCTCCAGCGACTGAACCCGGACATCGACCCCCAGGTCCTGGTCCCCGGCCAGCGGCTGAAGCTGCGTCCGTGACCCGGCGCGGCGCGCTCGCCGCCCTGCTGGCCTGCGCGCTCGCCGCGTCGCCGGCAGCGGCCGCCCAGGACCCGAGCGCAGCCGCCACCGCCGCGCCGCCCGCGATCGCGGCGCCCGAGGCCATCCTGGTCGCGCCCGACACCGACGACGTCCTCTACCGCCGCGACGCCGACGCCGAGCGCCCGGTCGCGAGCACCACCAAGCTCATGACGGCGCTCGTGGTCCTCGAGCGGGTCTCGCTGGACGACGTCTTCACCGCGGTTCCCTACTCCGCGGCGGCGGCCGAGTCCCGGCTGGGCCTGCACGGCGGCGAGCGCATGAGCGTCCGCGACCTGCTGCGCGCGCTGCTGATCGAGAGCGCCAACGACGCGGCCCAGACGCTGGCGGTCGGGGCCGCCGGATCGGTCGAGGCGTTCGTGGACGAGATGAACGGGCGCGCCGCCCAGCTCGGGCTCCGCCACACGCACTACGCCAACCCGGTGGGACTCGACGAGCCCGGCAACTACTCCAGCGCCGCCGACCTGGCCACGCTGGCGATCCGCCTGCGCCGCAGCGCGTTCTTCCGCGCCACCGTGGCGATGCCGCGGGCGCGGCTGACCACCGGCGACCACCCGCGGGTCATCTCCAACCGCGACGACCTGGTGGGCAACTACCGGATCGTCACCGGGATCAAGACCGGCCACACCAACTCGGCGGGGTACGTCCTGGTGGGGTCGGGCGCGCGCGCGGGAGTGAGCGTGGTCAGCGTGGTGATCGGGGACCCCAGCGAGACCGCCCGCGACGCCGACACCCTGGCGCTCCTGCGCTACGGCCTGGCGCAGTACCGGCGGGTACCGGTGCTGCGCCGCGATCGCGTGCTGGCTCGCGCCCGCGTGCGCCACCGCGACCAGGACCGCATCGAGCTCATCCCGGCGCGCACGGTCTTCCGCATCCTGCGCCGCGGCGAGAACGCCGCACTGGACGTCCACGCCCCCCGCCGGCTGGAGGGTCCGCTCCCGGCCGGGGCAGCGGTGGGCTCGGTGATCGTGCGCGTGCGGGGACGGGTGGTGGACCGCGTCCCGCTGCTCACCGCCGCGCCGGTGCCCAAGGTCGGCGTGGGGGAGCGCACGCTGAACTTCCTCGTCAAACCGGGTACGCTCGCGGTGCTCGTGTCGGTGGCGGCCGGGGGCGTCGGAGTCGCCGTCCTGCGTCGCCGCCGGCGGGCGACGGCACAGGCCTGATCGTGATCATCACCGTCACCCTCAACGCGGCGATCGACAAGACGCTGGAGGTCCCGAACTTCCGCCTGGGACGCCGGCACCGCAGCGTCGCGCAGCGCACGATGGCGGGCGGGAAGGGCGTCAACGTGGCGCGCGCGATCAAGCGGCTGGGCCAGCCCGTGGTGGCCACCGGCTTCGCCGGCGGCGCCACCGGCACCCGCATCGTCGAGCAGCTCACCGACGAGTCGATCCTCAACGACTTCGTGCGCATCCGCGAGGAGTCGCGCACCAACACGGCCGTCCTCGACCCCACCAACGGCGAGCAGACCGAGATCAACGAGCCCGGGCCCGAGGTGGCGGAGCCGGAGATCCGGCTGTTCGTGGACAAGCTGCTGTACCTGGCCCAGGGCGCGCAGCTCGTGGTGTTCGCGGGGAGCCTCCCCCGGGGCGTGGATCCCGAGCTCTACGCCACGCTCGTCCGCGAGTTGCGCCGGCTGGGCGTGACCACGATCGTGGACTCCGACGGCGAGCCCCTGCGCCTGGCCACCCGGGCCGAGCCCTCGGTGGTGTCGCCCAACGTCCTGGAGGCCGAGGAGCTCGTGGGGCATGAGTTCAACGACGACGAGGACCGCACCACCGCGGTGCGCGAGATGGTCGAGCTGGGCGCGCGCGAGGCGATCATGACGGTGGATGACG
>VAXS01000080.1 GCA_005883255.1 Actinomycetota bacterium
CAGCTGCGGCCGCTGGTCGCCGCCGCGCGCCCGACGATCGCCGACCTGCGCAAGCTCGTGCGCCAGGCCGGCCCCAACAACGACCTCACCGACGTGCTGCTCAAGGCGCCGCGCCTGCAGCGCGTGGCCACGCCCACCTTCCGCAACGCGCTGGTGACCATCCAGAAGTCGCTGCCGGTGGTCAGCTTCATCCGGCCCTACACGCCCGACTTCGTGGGCTGGCTCCGGGACTTCGGCCAGGGGGCCGCGGCCTACGACGCCAACGGGCACTACGCGCGCATCGCCCCGCAGTTCAACGCCTTCTCGTTCACGCAGAGCCCGGCGGGCTCCAACCTCACCCCGGTCGCGCCCAGCCAGCGGCTGAGCATCCCGTTCCTGCAGTTCTTCCCCGCCCCTCGCCGCTGCCCGGGCACCGCCAGCCAGCCGCCGGCCGACGGGTCCGCGCCCTTCCGCGACTCCTCGGGCACCCTGGACTGCGATCCCAGCGTGGAGATCCCCGGGCCATGAGGCGGATCGCCGTCGGACTCGGCCTCGTACTCGCCGCCGCGGTGGTGGCGACGGTGGGCACCGGCGCCGATGGGGGCGGCGGCGGCGACTACAAGGTCCGCGCGATCTTCGACAACGCGGTGTCGGTCATCCAGGGCGAGGACGTGAAGATCGCCGGCGTCAAGGTGGGCAAGATCGACTCGCTGGACATCACGCCGCAGACCCCGCCCAAGGCGGCCGTGGTGCTGAACATCACCAAGGCGGGGTTCACGGACTTCCGCCAGGACGCCAACTGCACGATCCGGCCGCAGTCGCTCATCGGCGAGAAGTTCGTCGAGTGCGTGCCCACGCAGGCCAAGCCCGTGGGGTCCCCGCAGTCGCCCCCGCTGCCCACGATCAAGCACGGGGCGGGCAAGGGCCAGCACCTGCTGCCGGTCACCAACACCTCCACGCCGGTGGACATCGACCTGATCAACGACGTGCTGCGCCAGCCCTACGCCCAGCGCCTGTCGATCATCCTCGACGAGCTGGGCACGGGGGTAGCGGGGCAGGGGGCGGCGCTCAACCAGACGATCCGCCGGGCCAACCCCGCGCTCCAGCAGACCGACCGGGTCCTGAAGATCCTGGCCAACCAGAACCGGGTCCTGGCCGACCTGGCCACCAACTCGGACACGGTGCTGGCGCCGCTCGCCCGTGACCGCCAGCAGGTGGCCGACCAGTTCGGGCAGGCCAACGTCGTGGCCACGGCCACGGCCGAGCGGGGCGCCGACCTGGAGCGGGTCCTGGCCCGCCTGCCCACCTTCCTGCGCCAGCTGCGGCCCACGCTGGCGCGCCTGGGCGGGCTGTCCGACCAGGCGACCCCGGTCCTGGCCGACCTGGGCTCGCAGGCCCACTCGATCGACAACCTGATCGTGCAGCTGGGCCCGTTCTCCCGGGCCGCGCTGCCCGCGCTGCGGACGCTGGGCCAGGCGGCCGACATTGGCGGACCGGCGCTGGTCCACTCGCGGCCGACCATCCGCGACCTGCGGACGTTCGCCCGCAACGCCCGTCCCCTCGCCGCCAACGGGGCCGCCCTCCTGTCCAGCCTGCAGAGGACTGGCGGCATCGAGCGCCTGCTCGACTACATCTTCTACCAGGTGACCGCGATCAACGGGTTCGACCAGTTCGGCCACTACCTGCGGGCCGCGCTCATCGTCAACCTCTGCACGACGTACGCCACCACGCCGGCCGGCGGCTGCTCGGCGAATTTCTCCGCCGCGACCAGCTCCAGCGCCCACCTGAGCGCCGCCCAGCGCCGCCAGCTGATCGCCAACGCCGCCACGCTGGCCGGTCGCCCGGCCGTCCAGCTGAGCAGCACCCGGACGGCGCCCACCAGCGGCCGCGGCGGCCTGCGGATCCCGCGCATCCAGCTGCCGGGCGGGCTGGACCGCGTGCTCTCCGGACGCCGGACGCCCAAGCCCTCGCCGGCCACCTCGACGGCGGGCACGCCCGGCGCCGCGCCCGCTCCTTCGGCCTCGACCTCCGTCCCCGCGCCCAGCGACCCGCGCGCGGGCCTCCTCGACTACCTCCTGGGGCCGTCGTCGTGAGGCGCGGGCCGTCCAGCATCGCCGCCAACCCGGTCCTGATCGGCGCGGCCACCACGCTGGTGACGATCGTCGCGGTGTTCCTGGCCTACAACGCCAACAACGGCCTGCCCTTCGTCCCCACCTATGAGCTCAAGGCCGACATCCCCAGCGCCGCGAACCTGGTCCGGGGCAACGAGGTGCGCATCGGCGGCCAGCGGGTGGGAGTGGTGAGCACGATCGCGCCCCGCCGGCACCGGGACGGCTCGGTGACCGCGCTGCTCACCCTGAAGCTCCAGACCAGCATCAGGCCGCTCCCGCGCAGCTCGACGCTGCTCGTCCGCCCGGTCTCCGCGCTGGGCCTCAAGTACGTGCAGATCACGCTGGGGCCGCGCAAGCTGCCCGACGGGCATGCCGCCCCCAGCTTCGCCAACGGCGACACGATCCCGCTGGTGAACTCCACGCCGCGGCCGGTCGAGATCGACCAGGTGTTCAACATGTTCGACACCCGAACGCGGCAGGCCGGGCAGACGAACCTCCTGGAGTTCGGCAACGGCTTCGCCTCGCGGGGGATCGACCTCAACCAGGCGATCCAGGCGCTGCCCTCGCTGCTGGGGAATCTCGAATCGGTCACCCGCAACCTGGCCGGGCCCCAGACGGAGTTGAACAACTTCTTCCGCCAGCTGGGCAACGCCGCCGCCGAGGCCGCGCCGGTGGCCGAGCAGCAGGCCTCGCTGTTCCGGAACCTGGACACGACCTTCCGCGCCCTGGCGGCGGTGGCCCGCCCGTTCATCCAGCAGTCGATCAGCGAGGCCCCGCCCACGCTGGACACCGCGATCCGCGTCTTCCCGTTCCAGCGCGTGTTCCTGGCCAACACCGAGGGCCTGTTCCGCGAGCTGCGTCCCGGCGCCCGGGCGCTGCGGTTCGCCGCCCCAACGCTGGCCGACGCCTTGCGCATCGGCCGAACGACGCTGATCCGCTCGCAGATCCTCAACCACCGGCTGATCCCGTTCTTCCAGTCGCTCGAGCGCTTCGCCACCGACCCGCAGGTGCCGCTGGGGGTGCGCGACCTCAACCAGCTCGCCCAGAGCCTGAACCCGACGGTGGCCTTCCTGACTCCGGCCCAGACCGTGTGCAACTACGCCACGCTCTGGTTCCGCAACGTGGCCAGCCTGCTCAGCGAGGGCGACGCCAACGGGACCTGGCAGCGGTTCATCGTGGTGATCGCGCCGCCCGGGCCCAACAACGAGGGTGGTCC
>VAXS01000196.1 GCA_005883255.1 Actinomycetota bacterium
TCCGCGCGCCCGCCGAGTCGGGGCCCAGCTCGGGACGCCGCGAGTTGGGGTCGATGCGCACGAACGATCCGGTGCCCGCCCCGATCGAGTCCACCTGGACCAGCGGCAGGTTGAGCAGGAACCGGCCGATGTCGGGGATCTGGCGGATCTGGAAGTCGCCGTCGGTGATCAGGGCGATGTCGAAGCTGGTCCCCCCGATGTCGGTGCAGAGGACGTTCGCGCCGGCGCCGTCGCCGCCCGCCGCCAGCCGCTCGACCAGGTGGCGGGCGCCGATCACGCCGCCGATCGGCCCGGAGATCAGCGTGCGCGCCAGCTGGCGGGCCTCGATCGAGATCGTCCCGCCGTGCGCGGCCATCACCCGCAGGTCGAAGGCGGCGCCGGCCCGCCGGGTGGCCTCGCGCACGCGCTCGAGCTGCTGGCGCGAGGGCTCGGCGGCGTAGGCCTCGATCAGCGTCGAGTTCAGCCGGGGGAAGTCGCGGCGCATGGGATACAGCTCGCTGGAGAGGAACAGCGGGACGTCGGGCGCGATCTCCGCGGCCAGCGCGCGGATGCGATCCTCGTGCTCGGAGTTGCGATAGCTGTAGAGGAGGTTGACCACGATCCCCTCCACCCCGGCGTCGCGCAGCTCGGCCAGCGCCGCCCGGGCCTCGTCCTCGTAGAGTGGGATCGCCACCTCGCCGAACATGTCGATGCGCTCGCGCACGCCCTTGACCAGCTCGCGCGGGACCAGCGGCTCGTTGTGGTGGTGGGTGGCGACGTGGAGGCGGTCGGAGTACGGATAGCCCAGGTAGGTCTGGATCCCGCGCTCCAGGCGCAGCGCGTCCTCCATGCCGCCGGTGACGATGACGCCCACCCGCCGACCCTTGCGTTCGAGCAGCCGGTTGAGCATGGCGGTGCCGGAGTAGATCCCGGACACAACCCGCGGAAGCGCCGCCTCGGGCTCGGAGTCCCAGTAGCGCAGCGCGTCGCGGGTCGAGGCCATGAAGCCCACCGACTCGTCGTCGGGAGTGGACTGGGCCTTGCCCACCACGAACTCGCCGTCGCGGTCGACCACGAACGTGTCGGTCATGGTCCCGCCGGCGTCGATGGCCAGCACCCGGGGCTCCCGCTCTGCGCTGCTCACCGCCCGCAGCCTATGACGTGACGGGGTCCGCGCGCACGACGTGCGACGACACGATCATGTCGTGCAGCGCGCGGTCTGACTCGTCCCACAGCGGCCAGAAGTAGTCGAGCAGGGCGGGGATGCCGAACACGATCCCGCTGGCGATCGCGAACAGGACCTCGCGGACCGCCAGCTCGCGCACCAGCCCGTAGGCGAACGAGACCGGCTGGTCGCTGTCGCGGACCACGCGGATGCCCACGGCCTGCTTGCCCAGAGTCTGGCCGTTGCGCTCGCCGGGGCGCGCCATGAACAGGGAGGCGTACAGGCCCCACACCAGCGGCGGGCCGGCGAGGACGAGCACGGTCCCGGCCACGTGCAACCCGTGCCCGCTGGCGGCCAGCAGGGCGGCGCCAGCGGCGACCGGAGCGACCAGCGCGATCGCCACGTCGATGAGGTACGCCCCCACCCGGCTCCACCAGGAGGCGCACTCCCAGCGGCCGAAGAGCGGCTCGCCGCGCGGCCCGCGCAGGCGGGGCGGAGCCGGGACGGGAGGGCCCGGCGGCGCGGTGTAGGCGCCGAACGGGCCATATCCGGGCGGGGCGGGCGCGCGAGGAGGCGGACCCGGCGCTGGAGGCGGCGTCCCTTCGGCCGGAGGCGCGGCGGTGGGCGGCGCGTAGGCGGGCGGTGGCGCGGTGGGCGGCGGGGCGTAGGCGGGCGGAGGTGGCGGCGGCCCGGCCTCGGCGATCGGCGGGGGCGCGCCCTCCGGCGGCAACCACTCGGGCGGCGGGACCGGCTCGTCGTCGCGCTCGGCCATCGCGCTGCAGTATCTCCTCTGCGGTCAGGATCCGCTGGCCGCGACCGCCACCACCAGCGCGATCAGGCCCAGGAACACCACCGGCGGAACGACCGTGACCAGCCGCTCGGCGGCGGTGAACGGCGCGTCGGTGGCGGCGCCGCCGGTGCGGCGGTCCCAGTACTCGTTCAGCCGCGAGGCGACGATGCAGTACACGATCGGCGCCGCCACCACCGACGCGAGCGCGTAGCCGAACGCGGGGATGTCCGACAGGCCGACCCGCCGCCGCGCCGTTCCGATGTCCCGCCACAGCAGGTAGGCGATGTAGTAGTTGAGGAAGGGGACCAGCAGCCCCGCGGTGTGCAGCCCGGCGTCGTCGGTCCGCCCCAGCTCGGCGCTCACGCGGCGCCGGTACTGGTGGAACCAGAAGAACCCGTACACGCCCAGCGAGACGATCGAGCACACCAGGCAGCGCACGACGCCGCGCTTGATCGCCATCTCGCCGACGGGCAGCCCGGGCGCCGGCGCCGGCCGGGCCCGCGCCGCGGGCCCGGACTCGGGCGGCGCCGGCGCGGGCGGAGCCGCGCTCACCTCGGGCGGACGATCCGTCACGAGGAAGACCCCGCGACCGGCCGCAGCCGCGGCCAGCCGGACGGCGGGCCGTCGGGACGCGTCAACTTGTGCGGATCGCCCGGTGGCAGGTCCGCCAGCGCCTCCGCCACCTCCGGGCGGCGCAGCTGGGCGCGCATCGTGCGGCGCGCGGTCTCGATCGCCTCGTGGCGACGCCGCCCGTTCATCGGGTTGGGACCCATGACCTCGAGGTCCTCCCGCGTGGGCTGCAGCAACACGACCCGGGCGCCCGAGCCCTCCCGCACGCGCCGGGCCTCCCGCCCCAGCCGGCGCCCCGAGGCGCCACGCAGCGCCGCCGCCACCCGGTGGCCGACGCTCCGGACCGGCAGGTCGTCCAGCGACGACGTGGGGTTCAAGCAGACGACCAGGTCGAGCGGCTCCTCCCGGAGCAGGTCGAGGTTGGACGGCGAGTACATGCCGCCGTCCACGTAGTCGCGGCCGGCGATGCGCACCGGGGCGTAGAAGCCGGGGATGGCACACGACGCGGCCACCGCGTCGGCCAGGTCCGCCTCCGGCGACCCCTCCCGCCCGAACGGCACGCGCCGGCCGGTCTCGTAGTCGCAGGCCACGATCCACACGCCGTCGCGCTCCACCCACCCGCGCGAGACCACGCGGCGGATCGTCTCGCGCAGCGGCTCGGGGGAGATCCAGCCCCGCGGCAGCCAGCCCGACACCACCGCCGCCGGTGTGTGGGCCCGCGGGTCGCGCAGGGTCCGGTAGGCCAGCCGCAGCGACCCCGGGCCCAGCGGCGGGAAGCGGCGCTCGGGACGGAAGACCGCGCCCGCGGAGCGGCTGGCCCCGGCCGACGGACGGCCGTCGGCGCCGTCCAGGCCGCGGAAGCGCTCCCCGGCGGAGTGGGCGACCATGAACCAGGGCGGCACGCCGGCGGCCAGCAGTCCGCCGATCATCGCCCCGGCCGAGGTCCCCACGACGCGATCCGCGCTGCCCGGGTCCCAGCCGGTATCGGTTGCCAGCGCGTCGAGCGCGCCCGTCAGCCAGGCGCCGCCCGTCACACCCCCGGCGCCCAGCACCAGTCCGACCTTCATGACGGAAAGTGGTAGCAGGTCGGCCCGGCGACGTAGGATCGCCGGACATGAGCGCGAATGGGAGCAGCCCACGGCGCGTCGTCGAGTTCGACGTCGACCGCTACCTGCGCAACTCGAAGAAGGTCGACCTCTCCGGGATCGACTGGGAGGACGTCCCCAACCACCCCCTGACCGACGGGGACGTGATGTGCCTCCACTACATGATGGACATCGAGACACACACGGTCATCTACCTGCGCGACCTGCTGGCCACGCGGGCGGCGCAGGACCCGCACGTCACCGCGTTCCTGGCCTGCTGGGTGTACGAGGAGCTGTGGCACGGCGAGGCGTTCTCGGACTTCCTGCGGGCCCACGGGCTCGAGGTCCCGGCCGAGCCCCGCCTGCCGGACGGCTCGCGCCCGCTGCCCACGCGGCCCACCCGCACCCGGCGCCTGCGCGAGCAGATGGGAGTGGGCCATCAGCTGTTCGTCCTACCCTCGATGCTCGGCTCCATGCTGGTGCGCGACTTCGTCGCCCTGCACATGACCTGGGGCGCGATCAACGAGCTCACCACGCTGACGGGCTACCACATGCTCGAGCGGCGCTGCCCGCATCCCGTCCTGCACCGGCTGCTGGCCAAGGTGATCCAGGACGAGCGCCGCCACTTCGCCTTCTACCGCGCCCAGGCCAAGGCGCGCCTGACCGCCAACCCCCGCGCGGGGCGGATCGTGCGCTGGGCGCTGAGGGCGTTCTGGACCCCGGTGGGCGCGGGCGTCAAGACCGACGAGGAGGTCGACGCGCTCACGCTGTACCTGTTCGGCGACGCCCCCGAGGGACGGGAGGCGATCCGCGAGATCGACCGCACGATCGCGGCGCTGCCAGGGCTGGGGGGCCTGACGCTCATGGAGGACGTGCTGGATCGGGCGCACGAGCGCGCGGGCCGGCGCCCCGGGTACGCCGGGGTCACGCGGGCCGTGCGCCACGGCTCGCCGCCGGCTCCGGCGCCCCGGCACTGGCGGGCGCGCCGCGCCGGCCGCGACGACGGCCTGGCGCCGGTGGAGGCCGAGCCGGAGGCCGCGGCCTAGGTGGACGCCCCCGTGAGCGCGGGCGCGCCCGTCACCTGGGACGACGAGATCGACGACGTTCTCGACGGCGACCTGACCGCCGGGCTGGCCTACCTGACCCCGGCCGCGGGCGCGGTGGTGACCGCGGTGGCGCCGATCGGCCTCCGCGACCGGGCGGCGGGCGTGGTCTCGTTCACCACCTCCTTCGGGTTCGCCAAGAAGCTGGATCGCATCCGCCGCGACCCCCGGGTGGCCCTGGCCTATCACGCGCGCGACCACGGCTTCTCGCGCTCGTCGCGCTACGTGCTGGTCCAGGGCGTGGCCTCGGTGGGCGAGCCCGACGACGCCTTCCTGCGCGAGGTGGTCACTCCGCGGGCCACGCGCTATCTGGGCCCGCCGCGCGAGGGGCGCTTCTGGGACCGCTGGATGCGCGAGTACTACGCCGACCGGGTGGGGGTGGACGTGCGCGTGGAGCGGATCGTCAGCTGGCCGAACCTGGCCGGGCGCGGCCGCCCCGAGGTGCTGGGGGCGCCGCTGCCGGACGCGGCGCCCGCGCCGCAGGAGCCGCCGTCCAAGGGAACGGGACCGCGCGTAGACGTGCGGCGCGCGGCCCGGCGCCTGGCCGCGGTGCCGCACCGGCTGCTGGCCTTCCGGGGCGCGGACGGGTTCCCGGTCGTGGTGGCGGTGGAGGTCGAGGAGGGCGCCGAGGGACTGCGCGTGCGCGCCCCCGGGCTGCCTCCGGGCGGCCGGCGCGCCGGCCTGCTGGGACACGACTATCGCGAGCAGCTCGTCGGGCTCGTCTCCCGCCAGCACACCGGCTGGCTGGAGGTCCGCGCCGGCGCCGACGAGGGCGTCTACGCGCCCCACACCGAGTCGGGGTTCCGGGCGCCGGCCAACAAGACGCTCCTGCTGCTGGCGAACGGCTTCCTGGCCAAGCGCAACGTGCGCCGCGACCGGCGCGCCGCGGCCGCCGGGTGAGCGGCCGCCGCCGGCGGCGGCCGCACAGTGCCCGGCGGCGGGAGCGCCCGGGCGAGCGGCCCCGCTGGTGGACGCTCCGCCGCGCGCAGAACCGCAAGCCCGCCACCTACCGCTGTCCGCTGTGCGGCGGGCTGCTGCCCGCGCTCAGCGAGCACGCGCTGCTGTTGCCCGAGGGGAAGTCCACGGGCCGCCGCCACGCCCACTCCTCCTGCGTGGAGGCCGCCCGTCGCGCCGGCCGCCTGCCCACCCGCGACGAGTGGCGGCGCACCCAGCCGCGGCCGCCCTCGCCCTGGCGGCGCCTGCTCGCGCGCCTGCGCGCCCGCTGATGGAGGACCCGCTCCGCGTCACCGCCACCGTGGCCATCCCGCTGCGCGAGATCGAGCTGCGGACGTCGCGGTCCTCCGGGCCCGGCGGCCAGCACGCCAACGTCACGGCCTCGCGGGTGGAAGCCGTCTTCGACGTCGCGCACTCGCCCTCGCTGACCGAGGAGCAGCGGGCGCGCGCCATGGCGCGGGTGGGGCCGCGGCTGACCGCGGTCGCCCAGGACGCCCGCAGCCAGGCCCGCAACCGCGAGCTGGCCCTCGAGCGCCTCCGCGCCCGGCTGGCCACCGCGCTCGCCGTCCCCCGCGCCCGCCGGCCCACGAAGCCCACGCGCGCCTCGCGCCGCCGGCGCCTGGAGGCCAAGCGCCGCCGCGCCGAGCGCAAGGCCCTGCGCCGCCCACCGTCCGCGGAGGAGTGATCAGTGCGGCTTGGGCGGGATCTCGCGCGCCAGCGCGGGCAGCGACGCCGAGGCGGGCGGCGACGCCACCAGCGTCCCGCCGACCGCCCGGGCCACCGTCGCCCGGCGCGAGGTCTGCCAGCGCACCGCCACCGGCGAGTAGCGCAGGAGCGCGCCCCAGGTGGCCGCGTCGAGGGCGCCGCTCCGCGACAGCCCCTTCTGTCCCTGGAAGGCGAGCACCGCGTTGCGGGTGGCGGTCCCGAACCCGCCGTCGATCGAAACGTGGAAGCCGGCGCTCCACAGGTGCTCCTGAGCCCACACCACCGGATCGCCGCGCGAGCGCAGCCCCAGCCGCGGGTAGCTCAACGCCAGCCGGTAGCCGGTCAGGGCGACCAGCGGCTGCGAGAGGGCGCGCCAGGCGGCCGCGCCGGTCTGCGTCCACTCCCACCAGCTCACGCCGCGCGCGTGGTAGGCCTGGGCCAGCTGCCGGAAGCGACGGATCTGGGTCGGCGGCGTGCGCCCCCAGCTCTCGCCCAGCGGGAAGATCGGCCGCTGGTACAGGCGGTTCCAGGTGTAGGTGTGGAGGAAGTTGGCGTCCGGGCTGGTGCCGATCGAGAACCAGTACATCTGCGGCTGGTCGGCCTGCGCGCCGCCCGGCCCCAGGAACACCGAGTAGGGGAAGCCGGGGTGGTAGTCGACGTAGGGGAACGGCGCCACCGCGATCGGATACGCGGCGCCGAGCAGCTGGCGCAGCCGGCGCATGTACTGGTCGGCGGCGGCGTAGCGGCCCTCGTACTCGGACTCGGCGTCGATCACGAAGCACTCGGCGCCGGCCTGCTTCGCGCTGGCCCCCGCCGTCGCCTCGGCGTAGGGCTTGGACCCGTAGGCGTACTGCCAGGCGCACACGTGCAGGCCGCCCCGGCGCAGGGCGGACACCGTGGACGCGTTGAACTGTCCCCAGCGGTGGGTCCCGTCCGCGCTCTTGACGAAGACGGTGCGCACCCCCGCCGAGCGCGCGCGGGCCACGATGCCCGGCACGCTGCCGGCGCGCGGCAGCTGCCAGATCCACATCCCGGACCCCTGCAGGACGGTACCGCCGCCCGCCGGGGCGGGCGCGGCTGGAGGCGGACTGCCCGTGGGCGGCGACCCCCCGTTGGCGGCCTGGGCGGCGGCCGGCGCCAGTCCGAGCGTGCAGACCACGACCGCCGCGGCCCCGGCGGCCGCGACCCGGCGAGCGATTCGGGGGATCAGCCTCACTTCCACGCTTCCCTGTGCGCCTACGAGGTGAGCTGACGGGCTCGCGCCGTGCGCGCCGGCCGCCGCCGCGACCGATTCGCCCCCGGACGCGCCTTCCTAACGCGCGTCCCACTGGTTCCCCCGTTCCATCGCGACCGGAGCCGCGACGGATTCGGCGTTTTGCGAGTGATAACAGGTCCTGCCCGCGAAGGTTGCGGATCTGCAGGGAAAAGCTCAGGCTTGGCGGCGCACGCCGGTGCGGCGGAAGACCGACTCGGCGTAGGCGTCGGAGCGGAACCGCAGGATCGGGTCCCCCGAGAGCTCGACGCCGTCCACCACCCGCGTCGGGTCGAACACCAGCACGTCGCCGTCGCGGTCGCGGTCGAACGCCAGGGCGGCGATCTCCAGGCGGCCCATGTCGATCGTCTCGCGCTCGTCGGGCCAGGCCTGGGTCGGGTCGTCGAGCGGGTCGCCCTCCTCCGCCACCGCCGCCTGGAGCACGAACCCCACCGGTCCCTCCTGAAGCCGCCGTCCGATCTCCTCCTGCAGGTAGTCCGGCGCCAGCCCGCCGACGACCTCGTCGTCCTCGATGACCGCCTCCCCCGCGTCCGGCCGCCAGTGCCAGCGCACCCAGCGCTCCGTCCCGTCGGGTGCGATCAGCTTGAAGGCGTGCAGCGAGTTGTAGGCGGTGGTGGCGTAGGAGACCGGAGGCCGGGAGGCCAGCTGCTCCTGCACGGCGGGACCGGCCTCGGGGTGGGCGCCCAGGAACCCGCCCAGGCGCTCCAGGTCGGGCTGGCCGGTCTCGGGATCGGGCTTGCGCGCCAGGGTGAACTCCAGGAAGTCCTCGGGCGTGCGCACGAAGAACTGCCGGCGGCTGATCGAGACGAAGTCGGTGGTGCCGCCGTCGGGCAAATAGAGCTTGATCGCGAGCCCCCGTCCGTCCTGGGCGGCGTCGCGGTTGCGGGGGTGCCCGCTGCCGTTGGAGAAGCGCACGTGGGCGCGCAGCTCGCCGT
>VAXS01000152.1 GCA_005883255.1 Actinomycetota bacterium
AGTCCAGCTCGAAGTAGCCGTGGTGGGCGCCCGCCACCCGCAGCTCGGGATACCAGCGGCGCAGGCGGCCGGCGGCCTCCAGCGCCACCCCCGGCTCCGAGCCCAGCAGGTAGATCGAGTGGCCGGCGGCCTCACACAGCGCGGCCAGCCCCCACACCCAGTCGGCGCCGGTCATGCGGTGGGGAACGGCGACGTCGAGCGCCCGCGCGGCCAGGCGCACGCCGTAGCCGTCGCAGTAGACGAGGTCGGCGGAGTCCAGGGCCTGGCGCAGCTCGGGGAGCGCGCGCGACTCGTTGACCACGTGCGCGTTGACGTACATCACCCGGTGGGGCCGGCCGCTCCCCGCCCACTGCGTGATCGTGCGCAGCATCTCGGCCGGCTGGGCCAGCTCGACCGGGATGTCGAACACGCGGGAGGCGGACCGCCCGTTGCCGTCGATCGGAACGAGGCGAGGCGGAGCCGCGGGCACGCTGGGTTCCGTGCCGGCGGAGCTGAACGCGTGCTGGTGGGGCTGGCGCAAGGGGAGAGCCTGGCCTGGAGGGCCTGGATGCTACGCGCTCGTTCCCCGGAGCGCGGGCGGTCCGTAGCATTGCGCCGATGCTGCCGCGGGTCGCCCTGGACGCCCGCCACGCCCGTGCCGGCACGATCTGGGGCTCGGCCGTCTACACGCGCGAGCTGGCGCGCGCGCTGGCGGCGCGGGCGGGGCGCGACGGCGTCGACGTGGTGGCGCTGGACGGCCCCGGCGGGCGCTTCGAGCTGGGCTGGGAGCAGTTGGGCCTGCCCCGCCGGCTGCGCGCCGGCCACTTCGACGCCGTGCACGCGCCCAACTGCTTCCTGCCGCTGCGCCGGCCCTGCCCGGGGGTGGTCAGACGTCGCGCGGCGCTACGGGGTGGGCGAAGAGCGTCTGCGCGTCGTCCGCTCGGCGCCGGCCCTGCCGGTGGGGGACGAGGAGCCGCCGTCCGAGCCGTACCTGCTGGCCGTGGGGGCGCTGCGTCCGCGCAAGAACCTGCGCCGGCTGGTGGAGGCGTTCCGGTCGCTGCGCGCCGGCGGCCTGCCGCACCGACTGGTGCTGGCGGGGCCCGACCTGGGCGAGGGAGCGACGCTGCGGGCGGCGGCGGCCGGCGTGCCGGTGGAGCTGTCCGGGCCCGTGGGAGACCGCCGGCTGGACGCGCTGATGCGCGGAGCCGATCTGCTGGTGCATCCCAGCCTGTACGAGGGCTTCGGGCTGGCTGCCCTGGAAGCCATGGCCCGGGGGACGCCGGTGGCGCTGGCTCGGGCCACCGCGCTCCCCGAGGCGGGGGGCGACGCGGCGGCCTACTTCGACCCGCTGGACCCGGCCGACCTCGCGGCCACGATCCGGCGAGTCCTGGCGGACGGCGAGCTGCGCGCGGGGATGGCGGAGCGCGGACGCGCGCGGGCGGCGGCGCTGTCGTGGGAGGCCACGGCGGCGGCCACCGCGGCGGTGTACCGCGAGGCGATCGAGGCCTAGCCATCGCGACCGACGTCCTGCTGATCACCGCAGACCGGCCGCAGATGCTGCGCTGGTCCCTGGCCGCGGCGCTGGTGCAGGAGGACGCGCGGGTGCTGGTGGTCGACGCCGGGCGCGAGGAGGCGACGGCGGCGCTGGCCCGCGAGCACGGCGTGCCCGCGCTCTCGGTGGGACCCGCGAGCTGGGCCGCCGCCAACAACGCGGCGCTGGCCGCCACCGAGGCCCCGGAGGTGCTCCTGCTCAACGACGACTGCTTCCTGGCGCCGGACTTCCTGGCGGTCGCCCGTCCGCGCCTGCGCGAAGCGGGCGTGGGCGCGGTGGCCCCCAAGCTGCTGCGCGCGCGGGACCCCCGCCCCGCGGATCGCCTGGATGAGATCGACGCCGCCGGCATGGTCCTCGATCGCCGCCGCAAGAACGGGCTGGTGGGGCACGGTCGCCCGGGCGCGGAGTTCGCCACGCCGGGGGAGGCGTTCGGCGCCGACGGCGCGGCGGCGCTCTACCGCCGGGAGACGCTGGCGGACTGCGCGGTCGAGGGAGAGGTGTTCGACGAGGACCTGGCCACCTACGCCTCGGACGTCGACCTGGCCTGGCGCGCCCGCCTCCTGGGCTGGCGCTGCGCCTACGAGCCGGGCGCGCGGGCCTGGCACGTGCGCTCCTACGGGCCGTCGACCCGGGCCCAGGTCGCCGAGGCCGATCGCCGCACCCAGTTTCGCAACCGCTACCTGATGATGCTCAAGAACGACACGCCGGCGGGTCTCGCCCGTGACGCCCCCGAGATCGCCTTCTACGAGGGCCTGGCGCTGGGCCACTCCCTGCTGCGCGAGCGCCACCTGCTCGCCGGCTACCGCGACGCCCGCCGCCTGGCGTCGCGGGCCCGCGCGCGCCGCCGCGCGATCCAGTCCCGCCGCCGCGTGGACCGCGTGCCCTTCGGCTTGGCGCCGGAGCGCTAGCGCCGCCGCCGGCCCGGGCCGGTCGCCGGTGGGGCGCCCTCGGCGGCGGCGCGGGCATAGGTGCGCCAGGTGGCGCGGGCGGCGTCGTCCCAGGTCCACTCCGGCGGCGGCGGCGCCGGACGGGCGGCCGCCTCCGCCGCCGCCACCAGCGAGGCCATGTCGCCGGTGGGGACCAACGCGGCGCGCCCGCCCAGCACCTCGCGCAGGGCGGGAATGTCACAGGCCGCCACCGGGGTGCCGCAGGCCAGCGCCTCGACCGTGGGCAAGCCGAAGCCCTCGTCGTCGGAGGGGAACACCAGCGCGTGGGCGCCGGTGTAGATCGCGGCCAGGTCCTGGTCGGGCACGTGGCCGGTGAGGTGGACGTCGCGCAGCTCGGCGCTCCAGCGTGCGTGCTTGCCCACCAGCACCAGCGGCAGCCGGCGCGGCGCGTCCACCAGCGCGGCGACGCGCTTGCGCGGGTCGGGATGCTCCAGCCCTCCCACCCACAGCAGGTAGCGCTCGGGCAGCCCGTAGAGCTCGCGGGCGGCGGCGACGGCCTCCGGGTCGGCCGGGCGCAGGGCGGGGGACACCGCCTCGGGGATGACGTCGACGCGCGCCGGGTCGAGCTCGAGCAGCTCGGCCGCGTCCGCCGCCACGGCGTGCGTGGGCACCACGACGCGCGCCGCCCGCCGCACCGCCAGGTAGCGGAGGCGGAAGCGCAGCCCGGTGCGCAGGTACTCGCCCCGGCGCTTGAGCGGGATGAGGTCGTGGAGCGTGACGACCATCGGGCCGCGCGGGCGCAGCTGCGCCCCGTCGATCCAGGGCGAGTGGTAGACGGCCACCCGGCGCGGCCGGCTGGTCTCGATCAGCTCGTCTCCGTCGGTGGCGGTCCGGCGCAGCGCGTCGCGCAGCGAGCGGACGTAGCGGCCGATGCCCCGCGGGTCGCTCGCCCCCCGCGAGTCGTAGGCCACCCGGAGCGGCGGGCGGGAGTGGCTCATGCGGCGGCGGGCGCGGCGGCCTCGGTCCCCGCCAGGGAGGCCTCCACGCGGTCGGCGTGGCGCTCGACGGAGTGGCGGGCGACCGCCGCCCGGGCGTTGCGCGCCAGCTCCTCCGGGCGGTCCAGCACGACGAGGATCGCTCGGGCCAGCGCCGCCGGATCGCCCGGCTCCACCAGGACGCCGGTCCGCCCGTCCTCGACCAGCTCGGGGATGCCGCCGACCCGGGTGGCCACCACCGGGGTGCCGGCCGCCATGGCCTCGGCCAAGACCAGGCCGAAGCCCTCGCGCCGAGAAGGCAGGACCAGCACGTCCAGCGCGCCGATGAGTCCCGCCGCGCCGTCGACCCAGCCGTGCCGCTCCACGTCGGCGGCCGCCGCCTCCCGCGCGACCGTGTGCGCGTAGCGGCGGGGACCGTCGGCGCCCACCAGGACGATCCGCGCCCCGGGCGCGCCGGCGCGGATCGCCGGCGCCGCGCGGACCAGGTCGAGCGGACCCTTCAGGGGCTCGATACGGCCCACGAAGCCGATGATCGGACCTGGCCGCGACGGCCAGGGCGGGGGGAGCGGCGGCGGATCGAGCTCCACCGGACAGCCCACCACCGTCGCCGGCAGCCGGCCCAGCCGGGCCGCGGTGGCCCGCGAGTTGGCCAGGACCGCGTCCGCGCGCCGCCAGAAGCGGGGGACGCGGTCGACCAGGTCGTGGACGTGCAGGACCGTGCGAACGCCCCCGAGCGCCGGCAGCAGCCGGGCGGCCACGGTGCCGTTGACGTAGGCCACGTCGGCCCGGCGCGCCAGGCGGCGGGCGCGCGGCCAGGAGGCCAGCGCCCGAGCGCCCGCCCCCGGGATCAGCCCCCCCACCGGGAGGTGGTGGAACGGCCAGCAGGCGGCGGCGGCCTGTGCCTCCAATAGAGGGCGTCCTCAGCCGCGCGGGCGGTTGGGCCGCACGCGGCCGGTCTCGTAGGCCATGAGCACCGCTGCGTCGAGCAGCTCCAGCGCGGCGATGTCCCGGTCGCCGCGGGCCAGGGCGGCCACGCCCCGGGCGACCCGGCGCGCGCCGTGGACCGCCAGGCCGGGGCGCGAGCGGGCGGGGGTCGAGCCGGGCCACGACCGCTCCAGCCACGTGGCCGCGGCCCCGTGCACGGCCATCTGCCCGAGCAGGTCCCGCACCGTGGACCGGGGGAGGTGCACGGCCGCCGCCGCCTCGCGCGGCTCGAGCGCCCAGCCCGCGGCGGCCAGCCGCCAGCACAGGTCCGCGTCCTCGCCGGCGCGGATCCCCTCGTGGAACCCGCCGGCCTCCACGAACGCCGCGCGCCGGATCGCGCAGTTCGCGGTCTGCGCGAACGCCCACCGTCCGAGATCGAGCGTGTGCCTGGCGTCGAGGAAGCCGTGCGCGGCGGCGTAGTGCGCGGCCGCCGGCGCCCCCGTAGCGAGCGGAGCGTTGCGCAGCCCGCCGGCCAGCACCGCCGTGCGGGCGCCCGGTGGGGGATCGAAGTAGCGGTCAAGCAGGTCCTCGTCCGGCGCCACATCGGCGTCGAGGAACACGAGCCACTCGCCCGACCCGGCGGCGGCGCCGCGGTTGCGGGCGAACCCCGGCGCGCGCTCGCCGGTCGCCGCCACGACCTCGGTGCGCCCGAGCCGGCGATCCCGCGCGCCCGGTCGGTTGTCGGCGACGACGAGGCGGTCCTCGTCGCGCCGCCGCAGGGCCTCCACCCGCCCGATCGCCTCCGCGAGCTCCTGGTCGGACCCGGCGAAGGGCAACACCACGTCGACCGGTGGGCGAGGCATGGCGCGCGAGTGTAAGAGTCGGCGACGGTAGCGTTACCCGCCGTGCGGGTCGGCGTGATCATTCCCGTCCTGGCGCCCGCGCTCTGGCTGGAGGAAGCGGTGCGCGCGGTGCTCGGGCAGGACCCGGCGCCGGAGCGGGTGGTCGTGGTCGACGACGGCTCGTCTCCTCCGCTGGCGGTCGCCGGCTGCGAGGTCGTCCGTCGCGAGCGCGCCGGCGGCCCGGCGGCCGCCCGCGCGGGCGGCCTGGCGGCGCTGGCGGGCGAGTGCGAGCTGGTGGCGCTGGCCGACGCCGACGACGTCTGGCACCCGGGGAAGCTGCGGGCCCAACTCGACGCGCTCGCGCGACATCCGGACGCCGTCGCCTGCTTCGGCGCCGTCCGCGTGGTGGGACCGGACGGACGGCCCACTGCAGAGCGCTGGCCGCAGGTGGCGCCCGGAGTCCACGAGGCGCAGGCGCTGGCCCCGATCGTCTACGAGCGCAACCCGATCGCCACCTCCACGGTCGTCGCGCGCGCCGCCGCGATCGCGGCGGCGGGCGGCTTCGAGAGCGAGCTGGCCCCGGCCGCCGAGGACCTCGACCTGTGGCTGCGGATGCTGGCCCATGGCGCGGCCTTCGCGTTCGAGCCCGCCGCCCGCATCGACTACCGCCGCCACCCCGGCGGCCGCTCGGCCGACCTGGCGGCGCTCGCCCAGTGCCTGCTGGCGGTCCACGAGCGCCACGCCGGGCTGGTCGAGCCGGAGGTGGCGCGCCGCGCCCGGGCCCATGACCTGGTGGCGCTGGCCCGCGGGCGGGTCCGCCAGCGCCGCTACGGGGAGGCGCGCGCTGCGCTGCGCGAGGCGGCGACGCTCGCGCCCCCGACGCCCCGCGAGCGCGCGCTGGCGGCGACGCTCACGCTGCCCGGCCTGCGCGCCGCCCTCGGCCGCCGCCCTCCCCACCCGACGGCCTCCACGCGGTGAAGGCCTTCCACGAGGACGTGTGGGAGTCCCTCCCCGACGACCTGCATCCGCCCCTGGTCGAGCGCCGGCGGGCGTTCCTGCTCGCACGCGTCTCCGCCGGCGACCGCGTGCTGGACCTGGGCTGCGGCGAGGGCGACTTCACCGCGGGGCTGGCGGCCGCCGGCACGGACGCCCTCGGGGCCGACGTGTCCGAGCGGGCGCTGGAGCGCGCCCGGGCCCGCCATCCCGACCTGCGGCTCGAGCTCGTCCCGCCGCACGGTCCCTTCCCCTGGCCGGACGGGGCGTTCGACGTGGTGTGGGCCTCCGAGGTCGTCGAGCACGTGCTCGACACCGCGCGCTGGCTGTCGGAGGTGCGCCGGGTCCTGACACCGGGCGGGCGGCTCCTGCTCACCACGCCCGACCATCCTCGCCTGCACCGGCTGGCGCTCGCCGTGCGCGGCTTCGAGCGCCACTTCGAGCCCCGCGGCGACCACCTGCGCTT
>VAXS01000197.1 GCA_005883255.1 Actinomycetota bacterium
CGGCGACACCGTCCCCGCCCGCCAGACGTCGACCTACGTCTCGATCGGGCAGATTCTCACCGCCCTGCAGGCCGACGACCGGCACAACCTGCAGATCCTCCTCCAGGAGCTGGGGAAGGGCCTCTCCGGAAGCGGCTCGCTGGGCTACAACAAGTCGATCCAGTACTGGAAGGGCGCGTTCGAGGGCAGCGCGATCGTCAACGACGCCACCCTGGGGATCAAGCAGCACGACCTCTCCCAGTACCTCAAGCAGTCGGGCGCGGTGGCCGGTGACCTGGACGCCAACCCCGCGGCGCTCAAGGGCTTCATCACCGACTTCAACCGCACGGCCGCGGCCTTCGCCGTCGAGCAGAACAACCTCGAGCAGACGGTGGCCGAGCTGCCGCGCACGCTGCGGGCCGCGCAGCCCGCGCTGGCGGCGCTCAACGCCGCGTTCCCGCCCTTCCGCCGCCTGATCCACGACTTCCGCCCGGGGGTGCGCTCCTCGGGCCCCACGATCGACGCCAGCATGCCGTTCCTGCGCCAGGCCCGCGCGCTGGTCTCGCGGCCCGAGCTGCGCGGGCTGGTGGCCGATCTGCGGCCCGTGGTGCCCAACCTGGCGCGGCTCACCAACGCGTCGGTGCCGCTCTACGGGCAGGTCCGGCTGGCCTCCAGCTGCCAGAACAACGTGATCCAGCCCTGGTCGCACATGACGACTCCGGATCCGAACTTCCCGGCGCGCGGTCAGGTGTTCGAGGAGGGTGTGAAGAACTTGCCCGGCCTGGCGGACGAGAGCCGCTCGGGCGACGCCAACGGTCAGTGGGCGCGCGTGCTGGCCTCCAACGGCGCCACCTCCTACTCGCTGGGACAGGACGCCGGCGGCGCGCTGCGGATCGGCCACACGAACTTCCCGATCCTCGGCGTCAACCCGCCCAAGGCCACCCGGCCGCCCACGCGCTACGACGTGCCCTGCGAGACGCAGCAGCCGCCGGACTTGCGCACGATCCCCGGCCAGCCGCCGGAGCAGGTGTCCACCCACGGCTGGTCGCCGCAGATGTCCAAGCTCAACGAGGCCAACCAGTTCGAGGGCGTGGCCGACAGCCTCAAGGACCAGGGCTACAACGCCCGCGCTGACCAGTTCTACGCGAAGGCGCACCAGATCCGCGTGGACAACGGGCTGCTGGGCAAGCAGTTCGACATCCTCAACGGCCACCTGGCGATCGTCGACCCGCCCGGCAACAAGCTCACGCCGGCGGGCGCGCCCGCGGTCATCCCCTTCGACCAGCGCCTGAAGACCCAGGGGTTCGCGGCGGCTACCCGCGGCATCGCGCCGATGCAGAAGGCCCCGTCCGCCCCGCAGGCGACCCCCACCGCCACGCCCGCGCCGGGATCGGGCCTGGCCGGACTCCTGGGAGCCGTGGGCTGATGTGGACCCAGATTCGCAAGCGCACGGGCGACTTCGCGGCGATCCTGGTCCTGCTGGTGCTGGCCGTGGCGGTGGGCGGCTACATCCTGGCCAACGAGCGCCTGCACTTCCCGTTCATCCAGCAGGCGCCGTTCAAGCTCAAGGCCGCCTTCTCCACCGCCCAGGCGGTCACGCCCGGGCAGGGTCAGACGGTGCGGGTGTCGGGCGTGCGCATCGGCGATATCTCCGACGTAAAGCTCGACAACGGCCAGGCGATCGTGTCGATGGACATCGACCACCAGTACAAGAACCTGGTCCACACCGACGCCTCGGCGCTGCTGCGCCCCAAGACCGGGCTCAAGGACATGTTCATCGAGCTCAACCCGGGCACCTCGCAGGCGCCCGTGGCCAAGCAGAACTGGACGGTGCCGGTTCAGAACACCCTGCCCGACGTCAACCCCGACGAGGTCTACTCGGCGCTCGACGCCGACACCCGCGCCTACGTGAAGCTGCTGGTCAACGGGGCCGGCCAGGGCCTGCAGAGCCGCGGCAGCGACCTGCAGGAGGTCTTCCGACGCTTCGAGCCCACCAACCGCGACATCGCGCGCGTGACCACCGCGGTGGCCGTGCGCCGGCACAACCTGCGGCGGCTGATCAACTCGCTGCAGCGGCTGAACACCGCGCTGGCCCAGCGCGGGGGCGACCTCAGGCAGCTGATCTCGGCCTCGGCCACCGTGTTCCGGGCCTTCGCCTCCGAGGACACGAACATCTCCCGCGCCATCCGCGACTTTCCGGGCGCGCTGCGCACCACCACGTCGACCCTGGGCAAGGTCCAGACGTTCGCCGATGTCCTGCGGCCCACCGCCGACAAGCTGCGCCCGGCGGTGCGCGAGCTCAACGTGGCCAACCACGCGGTCCGGCCCTTCGTCATCGAGGCGGCGCCGATCATCCGCCACCGCATCCGGCCCTTCGTCCGCGCCGCGCGCCCGGTGGTCCGCAGCCTCAACACGCCGGCCCGCCAGCTGGCCACCGCCACGCCCGACCTGACCACCAGCTTCCGGATGCTCAACCACCTGTTCGACCTCATCGGCTACAACCCGAACGGGCGGGAGGCTCCCGGCATCACCGGCCGGGACGAGGGCTACCTGTTCTACATCGCCTGGATCACCCACCAGACCGAGCACCTGTTCACCACCGGCGACGCCCACGGCTCCTACCGGCCGGTGTTCATCGGCGCGCCCTGCGGGATCCTGGCCAACATCATCGCCCGCGACCCGTCGGGCTCCTTCTCCAACCTCAACCTGTTCGGCGACCCGAACAACGGCGGGCAGGGCGCGATCATCGGCAGCAACGTCTGCGGGACCGGCTAGATGCAGAAGCAGGCACCCTCACTCGGCCGGATCCTCACGATGGTGCTGTTCGCGCTGTCCTGCTTCGGGCTGCTCCTGTTCCTGTGGCTCTCGTTCGGCGGCCCGATCCCCCTCAAGCCCAAGGGCTACCAGTTCAAGGTGGCGTTCCCCGAGGCCACCCAGCTGGGCCTGGAGGCCGACGTGCGCGAGTCCGGGGTGACGATCGGCAAGGTGCGCGAGAAGGACCTCTACTCCCACGGCAACCGCACGGTCGCCACGCTCGAGATCCAGCGCAAGTACGCCCCGATCCACACCACGGCCCGGGCCATCCTGCGCCAGAAGACGCTGCTGGGAGAGACCTTCGTCGAGCTCACGCCCGGCGACCCGCACAGCCCGACGGTCCCCGAGGGCCACTTCCTGCGCAACTCGCAGGTGGCTCCCACGGTCGAGCTGGACGAGATCTTCAACGCCTTCGACCCGAACACGCGGGCGGCGTGGCGCGAGTGGCAGCAGGGCCTGGCCCAGAGCTTCAGCGGGCACGGCCAGGACATCTCCGACGCCTTCGGCAACCTGCCCGCGTTCGCCCAGGACGCCACCGTGTTCACCCAGATCCTCGACCAGGAGGGCGCGCCGCTGCAGCGGCTGATCCGCGACACCGGCGGCGTGTTCGGGGCGCTCTCGCAGAACGAGCAGGCCTTGCACAACCTGATCGTCAACTCGGAGTCGGTGTTCTCGGCCACCGCCTCGCAGAACGAGGCGCTGGCGCAGACGTTCAAGATCTTCCCCACGTTCCTGGACGAGTCGAAGCTCACGCTGGCGCGGCTGCGGACGTTCTCGATCGCCACCGATCCGCTGATCAAGGACCTCAAGCCGGTGGCCCGCGACCTGAAGCCCACGCTGCACGACGTGCGGCTCCTGGCGCCCGACCTGCGCCGGACGTTCCACCAGCTCAAGCCCCTGATCGCCGCGTCGCGGCGCGGGCTGCCGGCGCTGCGCGACGTGCTCAACGGGGCGCGGCCGCTGCTGGCCAGCACCGAGCCTTTCCTGGGCCAGCTCAACCCGGTCCTGGAGTGGCTGTCGCTCTACCAGCACCAGGTGGCCGACTTCATCGGCGGCTCGGCCTCGGCCCTGCCCGCCGGAGCAGCGACCGCCACCCCGGGCTCCACCGGCCACTACCTGCGCCAGATGAGCCCCAGCGGCGCCGAGACGCTGGGCATCCACCCCAAGCGCCTGAAGACCAACCGGGGCAACGCCTACCTGCCGCCGGTGGCGCTGGCCGAGCTGGCCACCAACCAGAACCTGATCTTCCCCAACTGGGACTGCAAGAACACCTCGTCGGGGGGCCCCCAGCCGGCGGACACGGCGAACCCCAACAACAGCCCGACCAGCAACGGGCCGGCCTGCTTCATCGACCCGAACACCCAGTTCCAGGGCACGACCCAGGCCCACTTCGCCTTCCCGCAGGGCGAGTCGTACCGCGGGCGCTGAGCCCGCTCGCTAGGCCGCGGCGCTGTTGCGCAGCCCGGCGGCCGAGAGCCCGTCGAGCAGGGCCTCGACCAGGCGCCGATCGCCGGTCACGTCCAGGCCTCGGCGATCGCGATCCGGCCCCAGCGCGGCCACCCAGGCCGCCTGGGAGCCGCTCACCCGGGCATCGGCCTCGGGCGCGTCGCGGGCCTCCTCGATCGTGACCTCGCCGTCGCGGGCGTGCAGCACGTAGTCGCGCGGCTTGCCGCCCTTCCCGGTGGCGGCGATCGCCAGCGTGCCGCGCAGCGACTTGGGCGGATGGACCAGCCCGGGCGCCAGCCGGAAGAGCGCGCCGATGTCGATGTCCTCGCCGTCGCGCGGCGGGCCCCAGGTCCACTCGTAGCCCCAGCGGGCCAGCGCGCCGAGGACGGGCATCAGGTCCCGCGCGCGCTCGGTGAGCTCGTAGTCCACGCGGGGAGGCACCTCGCGGTAGCGCTGGCGGGTAAGCAGTCCGTCGGCCACCATGCGGTTGAGCCGGGAGCGCAGCTGCTCGGTGGAGATCCCGGGCAGCACCCGCTGCAGCTCCACGAAGCGACGCGGCCCGGCGGCCAGGTCGCGAACGATCAGGAGAGTCCACTTGTCGCCGACCAGGTCGAGTGCGCGGGTATCCGGCGACCACTGGTCGTAGGGATGACGCTTGGGTGGGGGAAAGGCCGCGATCGCGCTCACCTCCGTGTGATCCGTCCTGGGCGCGCAACCACCTTTTAGCAGATCGCCGCAGTGTGGACACGTTCTTTTGGGCGCCCGACGAATCGACGACCCGCCAGATTCCGGCGTCCGCTGCGTTTCAACCTTCGTCGGGCGGCGGGAGGCCGGCCATCGCGAAAGGCAGGAGGCAGTGGGAGAGGTAATCAGCCTGGCGGATCGCCGCCGGCAGCGAGCTGGGAGTCGCCCGGAGGGCCCGGCGCCCCGACCGGTCCTGTACTACGACCTCACCTGCCCGTTCAGCTACCTGGCGCTCGAGCGGGCCGATCGCCTGCTCCATCGGGTGCGCTGGCGGCCCACCTGCGCCGACGCGCTGCACCGGGGCGATCCCTGGGCCGGCCCGGCCGGGGGCCGCGCCCGGGAGGCCGCGGAGCGGCGCGCGGCCAAGCTGCGACTGCCGCTGGTGTGGCCGCCCAACCACCCCGGCGCCGAGCAGGGGGCGATGCGCGCCGCCCACCACGCGGCCGAGCTCGGCCGCGGGGGCGAGTTCGCCCTGGCCGCCGTACGGCTGGCGTTCTGCGGGGGCTTCGACCTGGACGATCCCGAGGTGCTGGCGGAGGCGGCGGCCGCCGCCGGGATCCCGCTGGACGACTGCCTGCGGGCCGCCCGCGATCCCGCTCTCGACGCGCCCGCGCTGCGGGCCGCGCGGTGGCTGCTGGCGGCCGGGGCCGACCGCCTGCCGGTGGTCCGGCTGGGGCGCGTGATCTACAGCGGCGAGCAGGGCGTGGCCCAGGCGGCGGCGATGTCGCGGACGCCGGTCCGGCGCCGAGCGCTCGGATAACCCAACTGCGCGCGCCCGTCGTGCGTACATAGAATCGCCCGACCGTGCAGCGGCTACTGCGGTACGCGTACGCCAAGCTCGGCGCCCGCTATCCCCGGGCCATCCTGGTGGCGCAGTTCCAGTCCGCCCACCTGGTCGTGCTGGGCGGCGTGGGCATGCTCACGCTCTACCAGCGGATGACCACGGGCCAGTTCCTGCGGCTGGTGGCCGTCATCGAGGTCCTGATCGCGATCGAGAACGCGCTGTCGCTGCGACTCCTGTTCCGGGCCCTGCGGCCGGCCGATCCCTGGCTGCGAGGCGACCGTTCGCCCGCGTGCGCCGCCCAGGCCTGGCGGACCCTGGTCGAGCTGCCGGTCGAGTACCTGCGCCGCGGGCGCCGCAACCCGTTGCTGATCAGCGCGGTCCCGTTCGACGTGTACGCGTCGCTCGACCTGGGCCTGAGTTGGTGGTCGGGCGTCATCCTGCTCGCCGGCTCGGCGGTGGTCCTGCTCTACGGCGTGGCGCTGCGCTACTTCCTCATGGAGCTGTCGATGCGGCCGGTGATCGAGCGGATCTCGCAGGACCTGCCGGACGACTTTGCGATCGGGCGTCCGGCGGTGCCGCTGCGGCTCAAGCTGCTGACGGCCGTTCCCGCCCTGAACATCGTCACCGGGGTGGTGGTGGCGGGCCTCTCCACCAACGGGACCGCGACGCTGAGCGACCTGGGCGTCGACGTGGTGGTCGCCGTCCTCGTGTCGCTGACCACGGCCTTCTACCTCACGCTCCTGCTCACCCGCTCGATCCTGGGACCCATCCACGACCTGCGGGCGGCCACCCAGCGCGTGGCGCAGGGAGACCTCTCGGTGCGGGTGCCCGTGGTGTCGGCCGACGAGACGGGGCTGCTGGCCCAGTCGTTCAACGCCGCGGTGGCCGGGCTGCAGGAGCGCGAGGCGCTGCGCGAGGCGTTCGGCTCCTACGTGGACCCCGAGGTGGCGGAGAAGGTGCTGCGGGACGGGGCCGTGCTGGAGGGCGACGAGGTCGACGTCACCGTCTTGTTCCTGGACATCCGCGACTTCACCGCCTTCGCCGAGCGGGCCAGCGCCCGCGAGGTGGTGGCGCTGCTCAACGGGCTGTGGGAGCGGGTCATCCCCATCCTCACCCGCCACGGCGGCCACGCCAACAAGCTGATCGGCGACGGGCTGCTGGCCGTGTTCGGCGCGCCCATGCGGCTGGAGGACCATGCCGATCGGGCCGTGGACGCGGCGCTGGAGATCGCGGCGCAGGTCCGCGAGGCCTACGGCCAGCGGCTGCGGGTGGGCATCGGGGTCAACTCCGGGCGGGTGGTGGCGGGCACCATCGGCGGCGGCGGCAAGCTGGACTTCACGGTCATCGGGGACGCGGTCAACACCGCGGCGCGCGTCGAGGCCCAGACCCGCGTGACCGGCGACGACGTGCTGATCACCGACGCCGTGTGGGAGCGGCTGCGCCGTCCCCACGGCGAGTGGGCGGAGCGGCCAAGCTCGGAGCTGCGGGGCAAGCGCGAGCCGGTGCGCCTGTGGGCGCCGGCGCGGACGAGCGAGCGAGAGGAGGGGAGATGGGCGCCAGCGATCGGGTCGTCGTCGGCTGTACGAGCGGCGCCGACGCCGCCGAGCGGGTGACGGCCGCGTACCTGGCCGCGGTGGCGGCGGTGGACGCCGGCCGCGAGGTGGTGATGTGGCTGACGGCCGACGGCGTGCGGCTGGCCGACGAAGGCTACGTCGACGCCATCCAGACCGTGTGGGCGCCGCCGGTGGCCGAGCTGCACCGGCGCTTCGTGGAGGGCGGCGGGCGCTTCTACGTGTGCCCGCTGGCCTGGGAGGGCTGCGAGCTCGACGCCGGCCGTCTGGTGGCCGGCGCCGAGGTGCGCGACGCCGCCGCCGTCCTAGCGTTCGCCGGCGACGGCGCGCTCACGTTCTCGTACTAGTGGGGGTGGGCTAGGGCGTGACCAGTCCGGCCAGGATCAGGGCGTCGAACGCCTCCGCCTCCTGGTCGGGGTCGGCGTCGCCCGCGTAGGCCATCAGCGGGTACGACGCCCCGACCTCGGCCACCACGGCGTCGAGGTCGGCGAGCGCGGCACCGGGGCCCGGCTCGAACTCGTGCTGCGCGATGGCGGGACGGTGGGGTTCCATCGCGGTCTCCCTTCGTTCGGGTCGTCTCTCGGTCGCCTCCGACTCTACACCCGTACCTCAACCGGGCGTGAAGCGTCCGTGAAGCCGGGCAGATAGAGTCGCCGCCGATGTCGACCGAGACCGAGCCGACCACCCAGGTGCACGGCGGTCGGCTGGTGGCGCGGCGCCTGCGGGCCCATGGCGTGACCAAGCTGTTCACGCTCTCCGGCGGCCATCTGTTCTCGATCTACGACGGGTGCCGGGAGGAGGGGATCGACCTGGTCGACGTCCGCCACGAGGCCAGCGCCGCGTTCGCCGCCGAGGGCTGGGCCAAGGTGACCCGGACGCCGGGCGTGTGCGCGCTCACCGCCGGGCCGGGCGTCACCAACGGGATGAGCGCGCTGGGCTCGGCGCAGCAGAACCACTCGCCGATGCTGGTCCTGGGCGGGCGGGCGCCGCAGATGCGCTGGGGCCAGGGGTCGCTGCAGGAGATCGACCACATCCCCTTCGTGCGCCCGCTGGTGAAGTCGGCCACGACCGCCACCGCCACCGCCGACATTCCGGGACTGGTGGACGAGGCGCTGGCGGAGTCGCTGCGCCCGTACTCGGGTCCGACGTTCGTGGACTTCCCGCTGGACGTGGTGTTCATGGAGGCGCGCGATGAGGACGCGCCCGGAGAGCTGCCCGACCCGGCCGCCGGCGCGGCCGCCGACGGCGCCGCGATCGAGCGTGCCGGCCGCCTGCTGCGCGAGGCCGAGCGCCCGGTGATCATGGCCGGCACCAACCTGTACTGGGGGCACGGCGAGGAGGCGTTGCGGCGGCTCGTGGA
>VAXS01000153.1 GCA_005883255.1 Actinomycetota bacterium
CCGTACAGGTTCCAGGTGAGCACCCGCATCCGTACACTCTCGCGCTTGCCGCGGCACTTCGTAACCGGCGCGGAGCTGTCGCGCGGCGAGCTGCTCGCCCTGCTCGATCGCGCGCTGGAGCTCAAGGCCGACCCCCACGCCTCGCGCGCGCTGGAGGGCCGCCACGTGGCGCTCCTGTTCGAGAGGCCCTCCACGCGCACCCGGGTGTCGTTCGAGGCCGGCGTGGTGGAGCTGGGCGGACATCCGCTGGTGCTCCGCGCCGACGAGCTGCAGCTCTCGCGCGGGGAGTCCGCGCGCGACACCGCGCTGGTGCTGTCCCGCCACGTTCACGCCATCGGCGTCCGCACCGGCGAGCACGCCGTGGTCGAGGAGCTGGCCGCCCACAGCGACGTGCCCGTGGTGAACATGCTCACCGCCCGCCACCATCCCTGCCAGGCGCTGGCCGACCTGCTCACGCTGCGCGAGGAGTTCGGCCGGCTGGAGGGGCTGCGCGTGGCCTACGTGGGCGACGGCAACAACGTGGCGCGGTCCCTGGCGATCCTGGGGGCGATCGCGGGCATCGAGGTGGTCGTGGCGGCGCCCGACGGCTACCAGCTCGACGACGCCGGCAGCGCCCGGCTCACCTCTGACCCGGCCGAGGCGGCGGCGGGCGCGCAGGCGGTCTACACCGACGTCTGGGTCTCGATGGGCGACGAGGCCACCGCCGCCGAACGGCGCCGGGCGCTCGCGCCCTTCCGGCTCGACGAGGCCCTGCTGGAGCGCGCCGCGCCCGACGCGATCGCCCTGCACTGCCTCCCCGCCCATCCCGGCGAGGAGATCGCCGAGGGCGTCCTCTACGGGGAGCGCCAGCGGATCTGGGACCAGGCGGAGAACCGCCGCCACGCCCAGAAGGCCCTGCTGGAGCTGCTGGTCAGCGAGACTTGACCTTGACCGTCGCGGGCCGGCCCACGTTGTCCTGGTCGTCCACCGCTCGCACGGCGACGTAGCGCGCCGTCCCCGCCGGCAGCGCGATCGTCTGGGTGGTGCCGGGATCGACGGGCGTGACCGGTTGCGCCGGCGTGAGCGGGGCCGCCTGCCCGAAGTTGGCGGCGGTGATCGGCGAGTCGGACTGCACGAGTTGGTAGCGGCTCACCCGGCCGCACATGAGGTCGTCGCCCGGGGCGGTGAAGGTGAGCGAGCCGGCGGCGATCCGTGCGCCGTCCGGCCGGCCGGGCGCCACCGCGTCGCGGTCGTAGTAGCCGGAGTTGGCGTTGTCGTGGTGGAAGCGCGGCCACGAGCTGGCCGAGCACGGGCCGGCGGCCGTGGAGTAGGCCAGCGCCGTGCCGTTGCGGGTCAGCGCCACGATCGTCTTGCGGGCGCTCGCTTGGGTGTCGAGCGTGCCGAACGAGCCCACCAGTGGGTTGGCCACCATCCAGTCCGAGGTGAGCTTGGGGAAGCCGGCCGCCGGCTGGCCCGAGGCGGTGTAGGCCTGCAGGTCGAGGTAGGCGCTGCCGCCCAGCATCTCTTCGCCGGGCGCGGTGGGGCTGGGGTCGACGTCCGAGACCGAGGGCCCGGTGAGGAACTGCAGGTCGTTCATGCGCACCGGGGTGTTCGCCCGGAACGTGCCCGAGGGCGGATCCCAGGCCGACAGCGAGTCCTGCCCGCCCACCTGGTACTCGGAGGCCACCACGTCCAGCGCCCGGATCAGGCCGGCCACCGGCGCCAGGAACGACACGCCGCCGCCGAATGCGCCGAACGCCGGGTGCCCGACCGCCGGGAACACCGGATGGTCGCTCCCCCCGCCGTTCTCGGTGCGCATGGCGTTGGGCTTGCCGTCGGCGCCGGAGCCGGCGCACGACGAGGCGTCCTTGTTCAGCACGTAGCCCAGGCCCGCGTCGGGGATCACGCCCACCTTGGGCCCCGTCCCGCCGTTCGCCCCGCAGTCCATGCTGGCGGGCCCGATCACCGGCGCGCCGGTGATCCCCTCGCCCACGACCGGGAGCAGGTCGGACTGCAGCTGCGCCACGGCGAACGGCCAGTGGTCCAGGAACGCGTCCTCGTTGTGGTCGGGACGCGGCGCGGAGGCGTGGTCGTCGCCCGTGGACTTGATCGCGAACAGGCGGCTGTTGCTCTTGCCCAGGTCGCCAGCGCCGGCTGCGCTGAGCGCGTCGAACGCGGGACTGAGCTCGAAGTTGCCGACGTTCAGCGGCTCGGTGTACTCCTCGTTGGTGCCCACGACGATCTCCGCCTGGCCGTCGCCGGTGATGTCGCCCACCGCGGCGGTGTCCACGATCGGCCCCTGCTGGAGGTCGGCGCCCACGCCGGACTTGAACTGGACGCGATGCGTCGTGGGGTCGATCGAGGCCACCTTGCTCCGGTCCACCACCAGCACCGGGAAGCCGTCCACGGGTGACCCGTCCGCGTGCCAGGCGTACAGGTGGCGATCCATCCCCGCGGCGATCACCTCGGGCTTGCCGTCCCCGTCGAGGTCGGCGATCACCGGCGAGGCGATGAAGCCGTGCTGGGTGCGGTTGGTCTCGCCCTGGCGGACGTTGACGAACGGGGTCAGCGGCCGGCCCGAGTAGTCGGGGTTGGCCTCGCGGGTCCACAGCCGGTGCCCGGCGGCGTCCCAGGCGTACACCTTGCCCTCGAAGTCGGTGGCGACCACCTCGGGCACGCCGTCGCCGTTGAGGTCGGCGGCCGCCACCGAGGACAGCACCGCCCCGCCCACGTTCGACGACACCTCGCCGCTGGAGAACGCGCGTGCCCCGCTGTGGTGCGCCACCAGCGGCAGCTGGTCGGTGCGGACGGGCCAGCCGGGCAGCTCGGAGCCGTCCCGCCGCCAGGCGTGCACCAGGCCATCCGAGCCGGCGAACACCAGCTC
>VAXS01000198.1 GCA_005883255.1 Actinomycetota bacterium
GTGGAGCTGTCGCCCTGGTCGACCAAGGCCAGCATGGTCCAGCGCGGCGAGCAGCGCGGCGCGGACGTCAACATCGAGGACGCGGACATCCTGGTCGCCGGCGGCCGCGGGCTGGGCAAGGCCGAGGGCTTCCAGCTGGCGGAGGCGCTGGCTGAGGCGCTGGGCGGCGCGGTGGCGGCCACCCGGGCGGTGGTGGACGCCGGCTGGTACCCGTACTCGACCCAGATCGGGCAGACCGGCAAGACGGTGGCGCCCAAGCTCTACCTGGCGGCTGGCATCTCCGGCGCGATCCAGCACAAGGTCGGGATGCAGAGCTCGGAGAACATCGTCGCGATCAACAAGGACGCCAACGCGCCGATCTTCGAGTTCTCCGACCTGGGGATCGTGGGCGACCTCAACAAGATCCTCCCCAAGCTGACCGAGGCAGTGAAGGCCAAGAAGGGCGGCTGATGGCCGTCTTTCCCAGCCAGTACCCGCCGCCGGTGAACTCGCCCGACGAGTTCGTCAAGCGGGAGCTGGACCCCGAGGACGATCGCATCGAGGTGGGCGTGGCCATCGTGGGCGGTGGCCCGGCCGGCCTGGCCTGCGCCAGCCGCCTGCTCCAGCTGCTGGCCGACGACCCGGCCACGCTGGAGCGCCTGGGCGAGGTGCCGGTGGCCGTGATCGAGAAGGGCAAGGCCTGCGGCGCGCACAACCTCTCGGGCGCCTGCATGCGGCCCGGGCCGCTGAAGGAGCTGTTCCCGGACGTGGACGAGTCCGAGTGGCCGTCCTACGGGACGGCGGACAAGGACGCGGTGTACTGGATGCTCTCGCCCGGCGTCGCGCTCCCGCTCAAGCCCACGCCGCCGCCGTTTCGCAACCACGGCAACCACGTGGTCTCGGTGGCGGAGCTGTCGCGCTGGCTGGCCGCCAAGGCGGAGGAGGCGGGCGCGTACATCCTCACCGAGACCTCGGCCACCCGGCTGCTGGTGGAGGACGGCGTGGTGCGCGGGATTCGCTCGGGCGACAAGGGGCGGGGCAAGGACGGCGAGGAGCTGCCGAACTTCGAGCCCGGCTCCGACGTCGTCGCCGGGGCCACGGTCCTGGCCGAAGGCGTGTGGGGACACCTGACGGGCGCCGCCATCCGCGAGTTCGAGCTGGCCGAGGGCCGCGAGCCGCAGGTGTGGGCGCTGGGGGTCAAGGAGGTGTGGGAGGTCCCCAAGCCGCTGGAGCGCATCGTCCACACGCTGGGCTGGCCGCTGCGCTACGGCGCGAAGTGGCGCGAGTTCGGCGGCTCGTGGATCTACCCGATGGGCGAGGACAAGGTCTCGCTGGGCTTCGTGGTCGGCCTCGACCACGTGGACGCCACGCTGTCGGTGCACGACGTGCTACAGCAGTTCAAGACCAGCAAGCTGGTGCGCCGGATCCTCGAGGGCGGCAAGCGGGTGGCCTGGGGCGCCAAGGCGATCCCCGAGGGCGGCTACTGGGCCATGCCCAAGCTCAGCGCGCCCGGGATGCTGCTGGCCGGCGACGGCGGCGGCATGGTCAACGTCCCCCGGCTCAAGGGCATTCACTACGCGATCCGGGCCGGGATGCTGGCCGCCGAGACCATCTACGAGGGGCTGCGCAGCGGCTCCACCGACTTCGAGGCCTACGACCAGCGCGTGGAGGACTCCGAGATCGGCGCCGACCTCTACGAGTCGCGCAACATGAAGCAGCCGTTCGGCCGCGGGTTCTTCGCGGGGGGAGCGATCACCAGCGCGATGACGCTCTCCAAGGGGCGGTTCCCCGGCGGCCGCTGGCACAACCACCGCGACGCCGACTCCCCGGTGGTGCTGGGGGGCAAGCACAAGGCGTATCCCAAGCCGGACGGCAAGTACACGTTCGACAAGCTCTCGTCGGTCTTCATCAGCGGAAACGCCACCCGCGACGACGCGCCCAACCACATCCGCGTCCGGCGCGAGGTGCCGCGCGAGCTGGCCGAAGCGTGGCGCTGGATGTGCCCGGCCAGCGTGTACGAGATCCCCGAGGACGCCCCCGCCGAGGGTCCGGTGGACGTGATCGTCAACTACACCAACTGCGTGCAGTGCGGGGCGATCACCGCCAAGGGCGGGCGCCTGACGCCGCCCGAGGGCGGCGACGGGCCGCTGTACCAGATCACCTAGCGGCCGCGGTTCGTTCCCATCCGGGCGGGGTAGTTCCGGGCGGATGGAGGAGGGAACCGTCGGGCTCGACCTGGTGCGGCACCGCGACCCGCCGCGGCGCCGTCTCACGGAGGCGCTTCGCGCCCTGTTCCTGGCCGTGCTGGTGGCCTTCGTGGTGCTCGCCCTCCTGAACGTCTTCGGCCAGCGCCAGTCCAAGTCGAGGGCGAGCTCGGCGGTGGCGACCATGACGGTGTCGTCGCCCCCGCGGGTGCGGGGAGGGCTGCTCTACCAGGCCCGCATCCACGTCCACGCCCACCGCGCGATCCAGCAGCCCAACATCGTGCTCGACGAGGGCTGGTTCCAGCAGACCACCGTCAACGCGATCGAGCCCCAGCCATCCAACGAGAGCAGCCAGGGCGGCGGCGTCCAGCTCAGCTACGACGCGATGAAGCCGGGCGACACGCTGGTCGTCTGGGTCTACTTCCAGGTCAACCCGACCAACATCGGGCGCCACCACACCGACGTGGAGCTGGACGACGGCGCCAAGCAGCTCCTGGCCGTCAACCGAAGGCAGTTCAACTTCCCCTGATGGACATCGTCATCCGCGCAGCGATCATCTTCCTGTTCGTGTTCGTGCTGACCCGCGCGCTGGGCCGGCGCGAGCTCAGCTCGCTCGAGCCCTTCGACCTGATCCTGCTCGTGGTCACCGGCGATCTCATCCAGCAGGGCGTGACCCAAAGCGACTACTCGCTCACCGGGGCGCTGCTGGCCATCACCACCATCGGCCTGCTCACGGTCGCGCTGTCGTTCCTGAGCTTCCGGGTCCGCCGGCTGCGGCCGATCCTGGAGGGGGAGCCGCTGATCCTGCTCGAGGACGGCGAGCCGATCGCGGCCAACCTGCGCCGTCAGCGGATCAGCCTCGAGGAGATCCAGGCCGAGGCCCGGCTGGCCCAGATCCGCGACCTCGGCCAGGTGCGCTGGGCGGTGCTGGAGACCGACGGGAAGATCAGCTTCATCCAGCGCGACGACTCGGAGGACGGAGGATCGCCGCGCCGGCTCGAGTCGCCCGCCGCCTGACCCGGCCGCAACCCCGACCGACCCCGCGTTGTTTTAACCCGGATGACTCGAACTGTGCTGCTTGCCCTGGTCGTGGTCGCGGCCGCCGCCCCGGCGGCCGGCGCCGCCCCGGTCGCCGGCGCCGCCGTGCCCCCCGGTGCCGTGACCGAGCGCCTGCTGGCCTGCCATGCCGGCGCGGACTCCGCGGCGCGCTACCTGACGGTCACCGCCTCGATGCGCTCGCTCCCGGGGACGGCGCGGATGCGGCTGCGCTTCGACCTGTACCGCCGGCTGCCCGGCGCGCTGCACAGCACGCACGTGGCCGGGCCGGGGCTGGGCTCGTGGAACGACGCCGCGCTGGGCGTCGCCCGCCTGCGCTTCCGCAAGACGATCGCCAACCTGCCCGTGCCGGGCATCTATCGGGTGGTCGTCCGCTACGCCTGGCTGGACGCCACGGGCCAGTCCATCGCCGGCGTCCGCCGGGTGAGTCTGCCCTGCTTCCAGCCCGACCTGCGGCCCGACCTGCGGGTCGGCGGGCTCACCGTGGCGCCCGGTCGCGACCCCGAGACGCGCACCTACCTGGTCGTGGTGCGCAACGACGGGCGCTCGCCGGCCGCCGGCTTCGAGGTCGCCCTGCGGCTGGCGGGCGGCTCGCCGCCGCCGGCGACCGTCCCCGGCCTGGCCGCCCGGGCGCGCCGGGAGGTGTCGATCGCGGGCCCTCGCTGCCAGACCGGCGAGCCCGTGCGGGTCACGGTCGACCCCGACCATCGCGTGGACGAGGCCGTCGAGGACAACAACGTGCGCACCTTCACCTGCCCCTGAGGGGGCGGGCGGACCGGCCGGGCATCGCTACACTGGATCGACCATGAAGGCCGGCATCCATCCCGAGTACGTCGAGGCCCACGTGCGCTGTACGTGCGGCAACGAATTCGTCACGCGCTCGACCAAGCCCGAGCTGCACGTGGAGATCTGCTCGAACTGCCACCCGTTCTACACCGGCCGCCAGAAGCTCGTCGACACCGGCGGGCGCGTGGAGCGCTTCCAGCGCCGCGCCGCCAAGCGTAGCCGCGGGTAACCATGTCCGTGACGGCCCCGGTCGCGGGAGCGGGCGTCTCCTCGGAGGACACGCGGCTTCCCGACGGGGCCCTGATGGCCCAGCGAGACGCGCCCGTCGGCGGCCAGGCCGTGCTGGAGGGCGTGATGATGCGGGGCATCTCCACCTGGTCGGTGGCCGTGCGCAAGCCGGCCGCGGACCAGCTGGCCGAGGACGGGAGGTACGACCTGCGGCAGGGGGCCCGCGGCGACATCGAGGTCCGCTCGTTCCCGCTGGTCTCGTGGCTGAAGCGCCATCGCCTGCTGCGCCTGCCCGTGGTGCGGGGCGTCGTGGCCCTGGTCGAGTCGCTGCGAATCGGCTTCAGCGCGCTGAACATCTCGGCCAACGCCCAGCTGCCGCCGGGGGAGGACGGCAAGGAGGAGGAGCTCAGTGGGGGCGCCTGGGTGGGGACCGTGGTGGTGGCGGTCGGGCTGGCGATCGGCCTCTTCTTCATCCTGCCGGTGGGCATCACCAGCACCTTCAAGGGCGCGCTGCCCAACTCGGTGGTGTTCGTGATCGTGGAGAAGGCGATCCGGATCACGATCTTCCTCGGCTACCTGTACCTGATCTCGCGCCTGCGCGACCTGCGCCGGGTGTTCGAGTACCACGGGGCCGAGCACAAGACGATCGCCTGCTACGAGGACGGGCGCGAGCTCACCCCGCAGAACGCCCAGCGCTACTCCCGTCTGCACCCGCGCTGCGGGACCAGCTTCCTGCTCGTGGTCATGATCGTCGCCTTCTTCGTGTTCGCGCCCCTGGGCACGCCGGCCTGGTACTGGCTGTTCGCCTCGCGGGTGCTGGGGATCCCGCTGGTGGCCGGGCTGGCCTTCGAGGTCATCAAGTGGTTCGGCCGCAACCGCAACCGCGCCTGGGCGCGGGCGCTCATGTGGCCCGGGCTGCAGCTCCAGCGGCTGACCACGCGCGAGCCCGACCCCTCCCAGCTGGCGGTGGCGATCGCCGCGCTGCAGGCGGTGCTGGCGGTGGAGGACCCGCTCCAGGCCTCCGAGGCCGACCGAGCGGGAATGGAAGTCGCGGCTTAGCCACCCCGCCCTACACTCGGGGCCATGATCGAGCAGCTCGTGGAGCAGATCGAGGCCCGGTTCGCCGAGCTGTCGCGGCAGCTCGGCGACCCCGAGGTGATCGCCGACCGTCAGCGCTACGCCGACGCCGGTCGCGCCTACCGCGAGCTCGAGCCCGCCGCCCGGCTGGCCGAGCAGTGGCGCCGGGCGGTGGACGACGCGGCGGGCGCCAGCGAGCTCCTGGCCGAGGACGGCGACGACCCCGAGCTGCGCGAGCTGCTGGACGCCGCCACCGCCCGCCGGCGCGAGCTGGAGGACGAGATCCGCCTGGCCATGGTGGAGCGCGACCCCAACGACGCCAAGAACGTCATCGTCGAGGTGCGGGCGGGCACGGGCGGCGACGAGGCGGGGCTGTTCGCCGGCGACCTGTACCGGATGCTCACCAAGTACGCCGAGCGCCGCGGCTTCGAGACCGAGCCGCTGGAGGTGGGCGAGGGCGCGTACACGTTCGCGATCAAGGGCCAGGGCGCCTACTCGGTGTTCAAGTACGAGGGCGGGACCCACCGGGTGCAGCGCGTCCCGCAGACCGAGTCGCAGGGACGCATCCACACCTCCACCGCCACCGTCGCGGTGCTGCCCGAGGCCGAGGACGTCGACGTGGACGTCGACCCCAGCGACCTGCAGATCGACGTCTACCGCTCCTCCGGGCCGGGCGGCCAGTCGGTCAACACCACCGACTCCGCGGTGCGGATCACCCACCGGCCCACCGGCATCGTGGTCTCGATGCAGGACGAGAAGTCGCAGCTCCAAAACCGGGAGCGGGCGATGCGCGTGCTGCGGGCCCGGCTGTACGAGCGCGCCCTGTCCGAGCAACAGGCCGAGCTGGCCGCCGATCGCCGCGCCCAGGTGGGCACGGGCGAGCGCGCCGAGAAGATACGCACCTACAACTTCCCGCAGGACCGGGTCACCGACCACCGCATCAACCTCACCGTGCACGGCCTGGCGAAGGTCCTCGACGGCGACCTGGAGGAGCTCACCGCCGCGCTGGAGGCCGACGAGAAGCGCCGGCGCCTGGAGGCGCAGGCGGCGCAGGCGTGAGGACGGCGGCCCCGGTCACGACGCGCGACGCGCTGCGCCAGGCGACCGCGCGGCTGGACGCCGCCGGCTGCGACACGCCGAGGCTGGACGCGGAGGTGCTGCTGTCTCACGTGCTCCACACCGACCGCCTCCGCCTCGTCCCGGCGCCGACCTCCCGCCTCGCCCCGTCCGACGCGAAGCGCTTCGACGACCTCGTCGCGCGGCGGGAAGCGCGTGAGCCCGTCGCGTACATCATTGGCTGCAAGCCCTTCCGGCGCCTGTCGGTGGAGGTTGACCGCACCGTCCTGATCCCGCGTCCGGAGACCGAGCTGCTGGTGGAGGTGGGGCTGGAGCTGCCAGCGGGCGCCCGCGTGCTGGACGTCGGCACGGGAAGCGGGGCGGTGGCGCTGGCGCTGAAGCACGAGCGACCCGACCTGCAGGTCGTCGGCGCGGACGCCAGCGAGCCGGCGCTGGCCGTGGCGCGTCAGAACGCCGCCCACCTCGCGCTCGACGTCGAGTTCACGTGCGCCGATCTCCTGGCCGGCGCCGGCGGCCCGTTCGACGCCGTCCTGGCCAACCTCCCCTATGTCGCGCCCGACGAATGGGACGAGCTCGCGCCCGAGGTCCACCACGAGCCGCGCGAGGCGCTGGTCGCCGCCGACGCCGGCCTGGCCGCCAACCGCCGGCTGGTCCGCGACGCGGGCGGGGCCGGCGTGCGGTTGCTGGCGGTGGAGGTGGGCGCCGGGCAGGCGGAGGCGATCGCGGCGGCGATGCGGCAGGCTGGATTCGCGCGCGTGGACACGAGGCCGGACCTGGCCGGCATCCCGCGCGTGGTCGTCGGCCGATGACCGCCGATGACGTCGAGACTTTCGCCCGCTGCCTGACCGTGGGCGGCGTGGCGGTGTTCCCCGCCGACACCGTCTACGGCCTGGCCTGCGAGCCGGACTCGCGCGAGGCGGTCTACCGCCTGTACCGCCTGAAGGGCCGCCACCCCCACAAGCCGACGGCGGTGATGTTCTTCGACCCCGACCTGGCGCTGGCCACCCTGCCCGAGCTTCCCGACCGCACCGCGGCCGCGCTCGAGCGCCTGCTGCCCGGCGCCGTCACCGCGCTGGTGCCCAACCCCGCTCGCCGGTTCCCGCTGGCCGGCGCCGGCGACCCCGAGACGCTGGGGCTGCGCGTCCCCAGCCTGGACGGCCCGCTGGCCCCGCTGCGGTCCCTGAGCTGGCCCGTGCTGCAGTCCAGCGCCAACCTCGCCGGGGAGCCGGCGCCGCGCCGGCTGGACGACGTGCCCGAGTCGATCCGGGCCGGCGCCGACCTGCTCCTCGACGCGGGCGAGCTGCCGGGGACTCCGTCCACAGTCGTCGACCTGCGCGGCTACGACGAGACCGGCGAGTGGTCGGTCGTGCGCGACGGCGCGGTGCCAGCGGAGGAACTGGCCGAGGCGCTATCGTCGCCTCGGCGATGAGCGATCTGGGCCCCGAGCACTTCACGCGTCCGCTCTCCGAGGTCGATCCGGCGATCGCCGACGTCCTCCAGCAGGAGCTCGAGCGCCAGCAGCGGACGCTGGAGATGATCGCCTCCGAGAACTTCGTCCCCCAGGCGGTCCTCGACTGCCAGGGCTCGGTCCTCACCAACAAGTACGCCGAGGGCCTCCCCGGCAAGCGCTACTACGGCGGCTGCGAGTTCGTGGACGTCGCCGAGCAGCTGGCGATCGACCGCGCCCAGGAGGTGTTCGGGGGCGACCACGTCAACGTCCAGCCCCACTCCGGCGCGCAGGCGAACGCCGCCGCCTACTTCGCGCTGCTGGACCCCGGCGACACGATCCTGGGCCTCGAGCTGGCGCACGGCGGCCACCTCACGCACGGGATGAAGCTCAACGTGTCCGGGCGCCTCTACCACGTGGTCCCCTACCACGTGCGTCGGGAGGACTCGTGGATCGACATGGACGAGGTCGAGCGCCTGGCGCACGAGCACCGGCCCAAGCTGATCCTGGCCGGCTGGTCCGCCTACTCGCGCCAGCTCGACTTCGAGCGCTTCCGGGCGATCGCCGACGCCGTGGACGCGCCGCTCCTGGTGGACATGGCGCACTTCGCCGGCCTGGTGGCGGCCGGCGAGCATCCCAACCCGGTGCCCTACGCCGACGTGGTCACCTCCACCACCCACAAGACGCTGGGGGGTGCCCGGGGCGGCATCATCATCTGCCGCGAGGAGCTGGCCAAGAAGATCAACTCGGCCGTCTTCCCCGGCCAGCAGGGCGGTCCGCTCGAGCACGTGATCGCCGCCAAGGCGGTCACGTTCCGGATCGCCCAGACCGAGACCTTCCGCGAGCGCCAGCGGCGCACGATCGCGGGCGCCCGGGCGCTGGCCGAGGAGCTGCTGGCGGCCGGGGAGGGCGTGAGCGTGCTCACCGGCGGGACCGACGTGCACCTGGTCCTGGTGGACCTGCGCGAGTCCGAGCTCGACGGCCGGCAGGCGAGCTGGCCGAGCGCGCGGCCGCGATCGCCGAGCGTCACCCGCTCTATCCCCAATTGGGTGCCCACGCGGTGGTGTGAGAACGGCGACGGCGCAACCCGCGCGCGAGCCCGCGGAGGGCTCGCGCGGCCCCGATCTCAGCGCCCAGTACGCCCGGATGGCGCACGAGCACCAGGAGGCGCGCGGCGTCGACCTGGCGCTGCGCGCGCTCGACGTGGCGATCTCCTCCCTGGTGCTGGCGGTGCTGGCGATCCCGATCGGGTTGATCGCCCTGGCCATCCGGCTGACGTCGGGCGCCCCGGTCCTGTACCGGGGCCAGCGCGTGGGCCGCGCGGGGCGCATGTTCACGATGTACAAGTTCCGCACGCTCACGCCGGACGCCGAGACCCGGCTGGGCCCGTACCTGGGCCCCGAGCTCACCGCGCTCACCGTGATGGAGACCACCCGGCTGGGCCGGGCCCTGCGCTCCGCCCACCTGGACGAGCTGCCCCAGCTCTACAACGTGCTGGGCGGGACCATGAGCATCGTCGGCCCCCGTCCGATCCGGCCGGCCTTCTTCGCCGAGCTGTGCGAGCAGGTCCCCCAGTACTGGCAGCGGCTGGTGGCGCCGCCCGGGATGACCGGCTTCGCCCAGCTGCGGATGACCCGGGAGATGACCTGGGCCGAGAAGCTGGCGCACGACCTCGAGTACATCGCCGACCGCTCGGTGAGCCTCTACCTGCGGGTCTGCGCCGCCACGGCCTGGCGGATCCTCACCACGCCGGTCCGGGCGCTGGCCGGGCGGCGCGCCGGGCCGGAGTAGCGCCGGGCGCATGTGCGGGATCTGCGGGCTCGCCGCCCTGGACGGAGCCGGTCCGGTCGACCGGGCGCTGCTTCAGGCGATGAACGCGGCGCTGGTGCACCGCGGCCCCGACGACGAGGGCGCGGTGGTCGCGGGCCCGGTGGGCCTGGCCGCGCGGCGGCTGTCGATCATCGACGTGGCGGGCGGCCACCAGCCGATCGCCAACGAGGACGGCACGGTCCACGTGGTCCAGAACGGGGAGATCTACAACCACCGCGAGCTGCGCCAGGAGCTGTTCGCCCGCGGCCACCGGTTCGTCACCCGCTGCGACACGGAGGTGCTGGTCCACCTCTACGAGGAGCGGGGCCCGCGCTTCGTCGAGGGGCTGCGAGGCATGTTCGCGGTCGCCGTGTGGGACGCCGCCCGCCGCCGGCTGGTGCTGGCCCGGGACCCGTACGGGATCAAGCCGCTGTACTGGCGGGCGGGCGCCGGCACGCTGGCCTTCGCGTCGGAGCTCAAGGCGCTGCTGCGCGACCCGAGCTTTTCCCGGGAGATCGACCTGGACGCGCTCGACGCCTTCCTGGCGTTCAACTCGGTCCCCGCCCCGCTGACGATCTTCCGCGCCGCTCGCAAGCTGCCCGCCGGCCACCTGCTGACCTGGGAGCCCGGCGCCGACCCCCGGGTCGAGCGCTATGCCCGGCCGGCTCCCGCCGCCGCGGCCGACGTCCGCCGGGAGCCCGCGCGCGAGCTGGCCGCCGAGCTGCGCGAGCGGCTGCTCGACTCCGTCCGCGCCCACCTGCTCTCCGACGTGCCGGTGGGGGTGCTCCTCTCCGGCGGCGTCGACTCCTCGGCGCTGACCGCGCTGGCGGCGGAGGCCGGCGACGAGCGGGTGCGGACGTTCTCGATCGGGTTCGAGGAGCGCTCGTTCAACGAGCTCGACCGGGCGCGGGTGGTGGCGCAGCGGTTCGACACCGACCACCACGAGCTGGTGCTGCGCCCGGACGCCACGGAGCTCCTGCCGCGCCTGGTCGAGGCCTTCGACGAGCCGTTCGCCGACTCGTCGGCGCTGCCCACCTACCTGGTCTCCCAGCTGGCCTCCGAGCACGTCAAGGTGGTGCTCTCGGGCGAGGGCGGGGACGAGCTCTTCGGCGGCTACTACACGTACGTGGCCGACCTGCTGGCCCCGCGGCTGGGCTGGGCCGCCGCCGCGGCGCGGCCGCTGGTCGAGCTGCTGCCCAGCTCCTCGCGCAAGGTGCCGCTGGAGTACCGGGCCAAGCGCTTCGCCCGCGGGGCCCGGCTGGCGCCGCTGGAGCGTCACCACGCCTGGAAGGAGATCTTCTCGCCCGCAGCTCGCGCCGAGCTGCTCGCCGGCGGCGACGGCCGCCGCCGCGACCCGCTCGACGTCTACCGCGCCCGCTATGCCGAGACCGCGGCCGCCGAGCCGCTGGCCCGCCTCCAGGACGTCGACCTGGGGATCTACCTGGTGGACGACCTGCTGGTGAAGACGGACCGGGCCAGCATGGTCCACTCGCTCGAGGCGCGCGTGCCGTTCCTGGACCCGGCCGTGACCGACCTGGCGCTGGCGCTCCCCACCCGCCACAAGGTGCGGGGGCTGTCCAAGAAGCGGCTGCTGCGCCGGGCCGTCGCCCCGTTGCTGCCCGCCGAGATCCTCCGCGCCCCCAAGCAGGGCTTCTCGATCCCCGCCGCCGCCTGGCTGCGCGGAGAGCTGGAGCCCTTCGCCCGGGAGGTGCTCTCCACCGACACGGGCGTGCTCGACCGCGCGGCGACGCTGCGCGTGCTGGACCGCCACGTCTCCCGCCGCGAGGACCTCAGCCGCCAGCTCTGGGGCCTGCTCACCTTCGCCCTGTGGTGGGAGCGCTACGCCGCGCGCCCCGCCCCGGTGCCCACGTAGTGCGCATCTGGATCGACATGACCGCGCCGGCGCACCCGCTGGTGTTCCGGCCGATCATCCCCCGGCTGCGGGCCGCCGGCCACGAGGTCCTGGTCACCGCCCGCGACTACGCCGACACCCTCGGGTTGCTGCGGATGCACGGGATCGAGGCCGAGGCGTTCGGCCGCCACGGGGGCGCCAGCCGGACGCGCAAGCTCTGGCAGCTGATCTCGCGGTCGCGGGCGATGCGCCGCTACGCGAAGGGCCGGGAGATCGACCTGGCCTGGGCCCACGGCTCCAACGACCTGGCCCTGGCCGCGGCCCGCCTGCGGATCCCCGCGGTGGACATGTTCGACTACGAGTTCGCCACGCTGCAGCACAACATCGGCTGCCGGCCCGCGCGCCGGGTGATGACGCCCGATCGGATCCCGCCCGAGCGCCTGGTGCGCTACGGGGTGGGGCCTGCCAAGCTGGCACAGTATCCGGGCCTCAAGGAGGAGTACTACCTGTCGGACTTCGAGCCCGACCCGGCGGTGCTGGAGCTGTTGGGCCTCGATCCGGCCGGGGTGATCGTCGTGCTCCGCCCCCCGCCCGACGTCTCGCTCTACCACCGGCGCTCCAACCCGCTGTATCGGCAGGTGCTCCACCACGTGGGTCCGCGCGAGGAGGTCCAGGCGGTGGTCCTGCCCCGCACGCCCCAGCAGCGGGCGGAAATCGAGCAGCTGGACCTGCCCTCGCTGGTCCTGCCCGACGGGCCGGTGGACGCGCAGAGCCTGATCGCGCTGGCCGACCTGGTGGTGTCGGCGGGCGGGACGATGAACCGCGAGGCGGTGGCGCTGGGAACTCCGGTCTACACCACCTACGCCGCCCGCCTGGGCGGCGTGGACGAGGCGCTGATGCGGGAGGGACGGCTGCGCCCGCTCACCAACCCCCAGGCGGTGGAGCTGGTCAAGAAGCCCCAGCGCCAGGGCGAGCGCTCCCGGCGTGACCCCCAGGTCCTGATCGACCTGGCGCTGGCTGTGGCCTGACCGGCCGCGCGCGCTGTCATCCTTTCGCCCATGACGGTGG
>VAXS01000154.1 GCA_005883255.1 Actinomycetota bacterium
AAGAAGGGGTCACCCGGGCCGCGGGCGGTGGTCCCCATGACGAACAGCTGGGCCACTCGGCGGGGAAGCGGCATCGCGGCCATGGTGCGCTGGATCGCGGTCGCGGCGGCGCCGTGCCCCAGGGTCCCGGGCCCGGCGGCCGCGAGCTGCGCGCGCTCGCGCGCCGAGGGACCGGAGCCGGCCGCCAGCAGGATCACCAGCGCGATGGCCACTCCCACGAGCGGCGCCGAGACGAAGAACGCGGCCAGCCGCCGCCGCCGGCGATGGATCGGCGCTCGGCTGAGCCGCAACCGCAGTCGCGGGCGCCGCCTGGGCGGCTCCGGAGGTGGACCCGGCGGCGGCGCGGGCGGCGCGTCCACCTGCGGCCAGTCGAACTCCAGGGTCTCCTCGGTCTGCACGTTGCCATCCATGGTCTCGCTCCAGGGCAAGCGCGTCGTCGCCGTGCTGTCGGCGCGCGGGAGCACCACCGACGAGCTCACCGAGATGGCGTTCGAGGTGTCCCCGAACCCCCACCCCCGCGAGCTGGACATGCTCCTCTCCACCGGCGAGCGCATCTCCTGTGCGCTCTGCGCAATGGCCATCAATGACCTGGGTCACCGCGCGATCTCCCTCACCGGCTCCCAAGCCGGCATCGTCACGGACACTTCGCATACCAAAGCAAGAATTCTCGACGTGCGCGCCGATCGCATCCAGCGCGCCCTCGACGAGGACTACATCGTGCTGGTGGCCGGCTTCCAGGGGGTCTCCACGGCCGCCGACGTGACCACGCTCGGGCGCGGCGGCTCGGACACCACCGCGGTGGCCGTGGCCGCGGCGCTCAACGCCGAGATGTGCGAGATCTACACCGACGTGGCCGGCGTCTACAGCGCCGACCCGCGTATCGTGGCCAACGCCCGCCGGCTGCCGATCGTGTCGTTCGAGGAGATGCTGGAGATGGCCGCCTCGGGCGCGCGGGTGCTGCAGCTGCGCTCGGTGGAGTACGCCCGCAACCACGACGTGCGGATCCACTGTCGCTCGTCGTTCGAGGACGGCCCCGGTACCGTTGTGCTCTCGGAGCGCGAGACCATGGAACGCCCGCTGATCACCGCCGTGACCCACTCCACCGACGAGGCGCGGGTGACGCTGCTCGGCGTCCCCGACCGCCCGGGCGTGGCGGGGCGCATCTTCGGCGCGCTGGCCGAGACCGGCGTGAACGTGGACATGATCATCCAGAACGAGCCGGCGTCCGACGGCCATCGGGCCGACATGTCGTTCACGGTGCCCCGGACGGACCTGCGCAGCGCCCGCGCCACGCTGGAGCCGATGCTGTCCGAGCTGGGCGTGGGCGAGATCAAGACCGACGAGGAGATGGGCGTGGTCTCGGTCATCGGCGCGGGGATGAAGTCGCATCCCGGCGTGGCCGCGAAGGTGTTCGAGGTCCTGGGCGGGGAGGGGATCAACATCGAGATGATCTCCACCTCGCCGATCAAGATCTCCTGCGTCATCGAGGGCAACCAGGTCAAGCCCGCGGTCAGGGCGCTGCACGCGGCGTTCGACCTGGGCTCGGGAGACGTGAACGCGGAGGCGGCGTGAGCTCCGCCGGCTACCGGGTGGCGGTGGTGGGGGCCACCGGCGCGGTGGGCTCCACCATGCTGCAGGTCATGCGCGAGCGGGCCTTCCCCGCCGCCGAGGTCGTCCCCTTCGCCTCCCAGCGCTCGGCCGGGCGCGAGCTGGACGGCGGGCTGACGGTGCGCGAGCTGACGGCGGACGCGCTCGACGGCTTCGACGTGGGCCTGTTCTCCGCCGGCTCCACGATCTCCCGGGAGTGGGCGCCGCGCTTCGCGCAGTCCGGCGCGGTGGTGGTCGACAATTCCTCCTGCTGGCGGATGGAGCCCGACGTGCCGCTGGTGGTGGCCGAGGTCAACCCCGACGCCATCGAGCGCCACCGGGGCATCGTGGCCAACCCCAACTGTTCGACGATGCAGATGGTGGTGGCGCTCAAGCCGGTTCACGACGGGCCCGGCATCGAGCGCGTGGTGGTGTCCACCTACCAGTCCACGTCGGGGACGGGACAGGCGGCCGTGGACGAGATGCTGGGCCAGGCCCACGCCATGCTGCACGAGATGGAGCCCGGCGAGCCCGAGGTCTATCCCCACCGGATCGCCTTCAACGTGCTGCCCCAGGTGGAGACGTTCAAGGACGGCGACGACTACACCACCGAGGAGCGCAAGATGATGGCCGAGACCCGCAAGATCCTCGGTGACGACTCCCTGCGCATCTCGGCCACCTGCGTCCGGGTGCCGGTGGTCACGGGGCACTCGGAGTCGATCAACCTGCAGACGCGCGAGGAGCTCTCGCCGCAGGAGTGCCGGGAGCTGCTGGCGGCCGCGCCGGGTGTCACGGTCCTCGACGACCCGGCCAACGGGATCTATCCGCTGGCGTCGGACGCCGCCGGCTCCGACCAGGTGTTCGTGGGCCGGATCCGGCGCGACCCGTCGAACGAGCGCACGCTGAACCTCTGGGTGGTCGCCGACAACCTGCGCAAGGGCGCGGCCACCAACGCGGTGCAGCTGGCCGAGCTGCTGCACGAGCGCGGGCTGATCGGGGCCGGGGCGCGCAGCGCGGCCTAGCGGGCGGCCGGGGAGCCGCCGGCCAGCGTGGCCAGCTCGCGCCGCGTCTTCACGCCGAGCTTGCGGTAGATGTTGCGGGCGTGGGTGCGGACGGTCTCCACGCCCACGCCCAGGGCCAGCGCGATCTCGGCGTTGGAGCGCCCGTGCTGCAGCAGCTCGAGCACGTCGGCCTCGCGGGGGGTGAGCACCTCGGGCCCGGTGGGCTCGATCGCGCCGAACTCCCGCGGCGTCTTCGGGAGCACGTGCAGCCCGCGCGAGGCCAGGTGGATCGCGTTGAGGATGTCGCGGGCCTGGGTCTCCTTGGACAGGCAGGCGGTGGCGCCGAAGGCCAGCATCTGGTTGCACTCGGCCGGGGTGGGGCGATTGGCCAGGACCACGATGCGGGTGTCGGGATGGGCGGCGTGCAGGTCGCGCACCTCGATCGGGGTCCGCAGCGAGCCGAAGTTGAGGATGCCCACGTCGGGATCCTGGACGGCGAAGCTCCGGGCCAGCTGCCCGTGCGGCACGTCGAAGCCGACGATCTCGATGTTCGAGTCCTCGCCGATGAGCGTCCGCAGCCCGCGGCTGACCAGGTCCTCGAACCGGGACACGACGACGGTGATGGGGCGGCGGGCTTCCATGCGGAGTCCGGCTTCGCCTCCCCCGCCCCGGCGAGCGATCGCCCATGTTAGCGGGAAATCGCGCCAATCGGGTGAAATCGGCCTCACCCGTTCCTCCCCCCAGCGCTCCCCCAAAGATCACCCGGCGCAGGGGACGACAGAACGGTCCCGTTCGGGCACCATCCCGCCACGAACTTTCCTGGGGCGGAATGGGGTACGCCTAAGAAGCGAGCAAAGGGCCTTCGGGCCCTTTACTCGTTAAGCGGTCGAGCCCACGACCGCCTGCGACCAGTCGATCACGGTCGTGGGGCGCACGATGTGCTTGGTCATCCCCAGCTCGCGCGGCTCGAGCCCGAGCGCCAGCCCCACCAGCTGGGGAAGGTGCAGGATCGGCAGCCCGAGGTCGCGACCCACCACCCGGGCCGCCTCAGGCTGCTGCAGGTCGAGATTCAGGTGGCACAGCGGGCAGGGCGTGACCAGGCAGTCGGCGTCGGCGTCCAGCGCGTCGCCCACGTGCCGGCCGGCCTGGCGCAGCGAGGCCTCCTTGTTCATCGTGATGATCGGGAAGCCGCAGCAGCGGTACTGGCCCGCGTA
>VAXS01000155.1 GCA_005883255.1 Actinomycetota bacterium
TCCGAGGACAACGAGCGCGGCGCGAGCGAGCTCCACGGCGCCGGCGGCCCCCTCGCCGTGTCGGACAACCGGTCGCGCTACCGCACCTGCGAGGCGTTCGTCGAGGCGGGCGTGCAGGCCGGGCTGCGCGCCAGCGAGGACTTCAACGGCCCCGAGCAGGACGGCGTGGGCTGGTATCAGGTCACGCAGCGCGACGGGATGCGCTGCTCCGCGGCGGGCGCCTATCTCCATCCGGCCATGGAGCGGGCCAACCTCGTCGTCGAGACCGACGCGCACGTCACCCGCGTGCTGCTCGAAGGCACCCGCGCCGTCGGGGTCGAGATCGACCAGCGCAACGAGCTGCGCGAGATCGGCGCGGATCGCGAGGTCATCCTCAGCGCGGGCACGTATCAGAGCCCGCAGGTGCTGCTGCTCAGCGGCATCGGCCCACCGGCCGACCTCGAGCTCGCCGGCATCCCGCCGGTGCTCGACCTGCCCGTCGGCGCCGGGCTGCAGGACCACGTCGTCACCTGGATCACGTACACGACCCAGGAGCCCTCGCTGCTCACGGCCGAGACCGAGGAGAACCTGGCGCTGATCCAGGAGCAGGGCCGCGGCCCGCTGACCTCCAACTTCGCCGAGGCCGGCGGATTCCTGCGCACCTCCGACGGCCTGGAGGCGCCCGACATCCAGCTGCACCTCCTGCCGATCCTGTTCCCCGACGCCGGCGCCGGCGAGATCCTGGAGGACGGCTGGGCGCTGTCGCCGTGCCTGCTGCGCCCCGCCTCGAAGGGGTTCGTGAAGCTGCGCTCGCGCGTCCCCACCGCGCGCCCGCGAATCCTGCACAACTACCTCGTGGCCGACGAGGACCGCGCGACGATGCTCGCCGGTCTGCGCCGGTGCCTGGACATCGCCGACCAGTCGGCGCTGCGCGAGGTCACCCGCGGCGCCTACGCCGCGCCGGCGGACGACGACGACGCCAGCCTGCTCGAGCACATCGAGCGCTACTCCACGACCCTGTATCACCCCGTCGGGACGTGCGCGATGGGCTCGGTGGTCGACGCCGAGCTGCGCGTGCTCGGCACGGAGGGGCTGCGGGTCGTCGACGCCTCGGTGATGCCGACGCTCGTGCGCGGCAACACCAACGCCCCGACCATCATGGTGGCCGAGAAGGCCGCCGACCTGATCCGGGGAGCCGCGCCGCCGGAGCCGACCGCGGAGGCGGAGGAGCCGGCGGCGGCCTGAGCTCGTCGGTCAGCCGTCCAGCGAGGGCGGGCTCGTGACGCTCCGGGCGAGGCGCTTGGGCGCGATGAGGCAGTAGCTGGTGGCGATCAGCTCGGCGATCTCCTCCCAGTCGGTCCGGCGATGGTCTGCGCGCACGCCCACCCAGCCCTTGCCCCCGACGTAGGGCGGCACGTAGAACGGATCCCCCTGGGCGAGCAGCGCCTCGCGTTCGGCGGGCTCGGCCTTGACGGTGAGGGTCGAGCCGTCGGCGGCCGACGTGCAGAAGATCTTCCCCCGCCCGCCGCCGACGCGAAACGTGGGGTGGTCCCAGGTCTCCAGCTCGAAGGCCTCCGGCAGCGCGAGGCACAGCGCCCGCACGCGGTCCATCGGGCCCGGCTCGGTCGCACCCCCGCGCATGGCACGCGAGGTTAACGCCGGGCCGGAGCTCACTCGTCAGCGGACATGCGGTTCTCGGCCGCCTTGTAGGCGACCTGAAGGAAGTCCGACACCGCCACGATGGAGAACATCCCGGCCACCACCCGCGTCACCCGCGGCGCGAAGAGCAGGCCCTGGACGAAGGCGGCGGCCACCCACTGCGCCAGGCAGAACGGACACACCAGCAGCTCGCCGATGGCGTAGCGCGGGCCGCGCCCGCGCGGTTCCTCCTCGACCTCCGCCGCCGCGCCGCTGCCCTGGTGGCGGGTGAAGGGCGCCCGCACGACGCTCGTCACCTTGTCCTTGGCGAGCAGCCGCGACAGCTTGTGCGTCGCCACGCCGAGGAGCACGATGTCGCGGGCGCCGATCTCCTGCGGCAGGCGGCCCCGTCGGCGCGCGGCCGCGGTGATCACCGAGAAGGCGGTCGCGAACGTCGCCACGAGCACGCCGTACTCGCCCAGCGGGCGCGGTTGGTGCGAGTAGCCCTCGAACGGAGCCTGTCGCTGAAGACCGGTGGTGTCGGTCGCCTCGGCGGTGCGGGGTGCGGCACTCATCGCCGTTGCGCGTTCCCGCCCGGCGGCCCGCCAAACTCGGTCAGCCGTCAGCGCGCAGGCGCGCCACCAGCCAGTCACGGGCCAGCGCCGCGACCTGGTCGAGCGCGCCGGGCTCCTCGAAGAGGTGGCTCGCGCGGTCCACGATCTCGAGCTCCGTCTCGGCGCTCAGCCCCCGCATCGCCTCCCGGTTCATCTCGATGACCGCCGTGTCCAGCGCGCCGACGATGAGCAGGGTGGGCGCCCGCACCCGGCCCAGGGCCGCGGCCGCCAGGTCGGGACGCCCGCCGCGAGAGACCACCGCCCGCACCCGTTCGGGCCGCTCGGCGGCGGCGATGAGCGCCGCCGCCGCCCCGGTGCTCGCCCCGAAGGCCCCGACCGGAAGACCGGCCGTCGCCTCATGTTCCGCCAGCCAATCGATCGCGGCGACGGTCCGCTCGCCCAGCATCGCGACGTCGAAGCGCAGCTCGCCGCCGGCGCGGTCCCGCGCCTCCTCCTCCTCTGTGAGCAGGTCCATCAGCAGCGTGGCGAGGCCCGCCTCGGCGAGCACCGACGCGACCCGGCGGTTGCGCGGGCTGTGGCGACCGCTGCCGGTGCCGTGCGCGAACACCACGACGCCAGACGCCTCCGGCGGGACGACGAGGTCAGCGTCCAGCGCGACCCCTCCGCCCGGGATCACGACCGCGCGCACGCCCTCTTCCGCGATCCTCTCCGCCATCGCCCGGCGGCTACCCGAGCGGCACGGCAGCGAAACGACGAGCGCGCACCGCCGTTTCCACGTGGCGGCCACGGGTAGCGCAGCGTGCCCGTCGCCGTCGCGGTGGCGCAGGCGCTCGAGGCTCCGCTCGACGTCTTCGTCGTGCGCAAGCTCGGTGTGCCCGGGCACGAGGAGCTCGCGCTCGGGGCGATCGCCTCGGGCGGGGCGCGGGCGATCAACGAGGACGTGGTTCAGGCGCTCGGAATCACCGAGGAGACGATCGCCACCACGGCCGCCGACGAGCAACGCGAGCTCGAGCGCCGGGAGCGGATCTACCGCGACGGCGGAGGAGCGGAGCCGGTCGCCGGACGGACGGCGATCCTC
>VAXS01000199.1 GCA_005883255.1 Actinomycetota bacterium
GGGCTCGCCGTCGCGGCGGTGGCCGCGGCCGGGCTGGCCGGCTGCGGGGCGGACTCGGGCGGCGGCTTCGCGACGCCGACGTTCCAGAAGGCGGGACCGCCGGCCAACCGAGGCGGTCCGGTGACGCTGACGATGGACAACATCGCCTTCATGCCCGCACAGGCCACCGCGCGGGTCGGGCAGACCGTGACGTGGAGCAACCAGGACGGCGTTCCGCACACGGTGACCGCGACGAGCGGAGCCACGTTCAAGTCCCGGATCGTCCAGCAGGGCCAGAGCTTCAGCTACCGCCCGGTCAAGGTGGGCACGATCCAGTACGTCTGCACCATCCACCCCAACATGAGGGGAACGCTGCAGGTGGTGGGCTAGCCCAGGTCGGGGAGGCCGATCTCGGGCGTCGAGGCCTCGGCGTAGAGCCGGCGGGGGATGCGGCCGGCGAGCCGCGCGGCCCGGCCCGCCTCGACGGCGGTCCGGATGGCGTGGGCCATCGCCCGGGGGTCGCGGGCGCGGGCGATCGCGCTGGCGCACAGCACGCCGTCGCAGCCCAGCTCCATCGCCAGGGCGGCGTCGGAGGCGGTGCCCACTCCCGCGTCGAGGATCAGCGGGACGCTGACCCGCTCGCGCATGATCTGGAGGTTGTAGGGGTTGCGGATGCCCATCCCGCTGCCGATCGGCGAGCCCAGCGGCATGACCGCCGCGCAGCCCACGTCCTCCAGGCGGCGGGCCAGGATCGGATCGTCGTTGGTGTAGGGGAGTACGACGAAGCCCTCGGTCACCAGCTCCTCGGCCGCCTCCAGCAGCTCCGGCGCGTCGGGCAGGAGCGTGCGGTCGTCGCCGATCACCTCGAGCTTGATCCAGTCGGTGGCGAACGCCTCGCGGGCCAGGCGGGCGGTGGCCACGGCGTCGCGCGCCGTGTAGCACCCGGCGGTGTTGGGGAGCAGCTCGACGCCCGCCTCCTCGAGCACGTCGACGATCGAGCCGCGGGCCTGCGGGTCCACCCGGCGCAGCGCGACGGTGACCAGCTCGGCGCCGGTGACATGGATCGCGTCGGCCAGGGTCTCCAGGCGGGGAAAGCCGCCGGTGCCCAGGATCAGCCGGGAGCGGAAGGCGCGCCCGGCGATGGTCAGCGGCTCGTCGCGGACCGCGCCGGAGCGCTCGGTGGGCTCGATCGCCATCTCAGCCGCCCTGGATCGCCGTGAGGACCTCGACGCGGTCGCCCTCGCGCAGCGCGCGGCGCTCCCACTCCCCGCGGGGGACGACCTGCGCGTCCACCGCCACCGCCAGGCCGCGCGGCCGGCCGGCGACGCCCAGTTCCTTCACCACGCCGGCGACGGTGATGCCGTCGCGCAGCTCGCGGCGCTCGCCGTTGAGCTGCACGATCACGCCGTCACCCCCGCCGCGAAACGGGTGGGCGAGAACCGCTCGTCCACCGGCTCGCCCAGCAGGCCCGCCACGACGAGGTCGCCGGTGAGCGGGGCCAGCAGGATCCCGTGGCGGTAGTGGCCGGTCGCCCAGTGCAGCCCGGCCAGCGCGCCGGGGCCGAGCGCGGGCGCGTTGTCCGGGGTGCCGGGGCGGAGTCCGGCCGAGGCCTCGAGGACCTCCAGCTCGGCCAGGCCGGGCAGGACCTCGACGGCGTCGCGCAGCAGGTCGTGCAGGGCGCCGGCGGTGACGGTCTCGTCGAAGCCGCGCTCCTCGGTGGTGGCGCCGAGGACGTAGCGCCCGTCGCCGCGGGGGACGACGTAGCACTCCTCGGTCCGCAGCACGCGGTCGAGCAGGCCGGGGCCGGCGGGGTCGCGCAGTCGGAGCAGCTGTCCCTTGACGGGGCGGACCGGGACGCGGGCGTGCTCGGGCAGTCCGCCAAGCTGCCCCGAACGCGCGCCCGCGGCCACGACCACGGCGCCGGCGCGCAGCTCGGACTCGTCCTGGAGGCGGACGCCGGCCACCCGGTCGGACTCGACCAGGAGCTCGCGCACGCGCACGCCCGCGCGGACCTCGCCGCCGCCGCGATCGATCGCGGCCAGCAGCGCGGCGGTCAGCGCCCGCGGGTCCACCGCGTGGTCGTCGGGGGCCGAGAACGCCAGGCGGATGGTGGGCGCGAGCGCGGGCTCGACGCCGCGGGCCCGGCTGGGCGTCAGCCGCTCGACGGCCAGTCCGTTCTGGCGGCGGAAGTCGGCCTCGCGCTCGAGCGCCTCGGCCTGGTCGCGGTCGCGGGCCACCAGCAGGGTGCCGGAGCGGCGGTAGCCGGGATCGCGGCCACCGAGCTCGGTCAGTTCGTCCACCCAGGCGGGGTACCGGGCGGCGGCCGCCAGGTTGAGCTCCAGCAGCGCGCCCTCGCCGAAGGCGGCCTCGGCGACGGGCGCCAGCATCCCGGCGGCGACGTGCGTGGCTCCGCCGGCCAGGTCGCCCCCGTCGAGGACGAGCGGGCGCAGGCCCCGCGCGGCCGCCCGCTGTGCGACGGACAGCCCGGCGATGCCAGCCCCGACCACGACTACGTCGGGCGAATGGTCGATCGATCTGGTCACTAAACCTCCCTGCGCCGGCATGACCCGGATCAGGTTCAAACGGTCGGCGGCAGCGGTGCCGCCCTCTCAGCCCTGACGGGCTCCCGTATGGGTCAATCCTAGCGACCGACTGGGGTGCGCTCGGAGCGGCCCGCCGAGCGGATGCGGCGGCGCACGCCGAGCTCGCCCCCGCAGGCGGGGCATTGGCCCAGCGCCTCGTGGGTCTCGACCATCTCCAGGCAGGAAGTGCAGACGGCAAGGAAGGCGGGCCGGCGCGAGCGCGGACGCGGCGCGCGACGAACTGGTCCGTGGCGACGGGCGGCGCGCGCGCGCACCCGTCCGGGAGCCATGGCGGCGGCCGCCGCCACCGCGACCACCGTCAGCAGGACCAGCACCAGCTCGATCACGACGCCTCCTCACCGTCCTCGGCCGACTCCCCCGCTTCCCGCCAGCCTGGAACCGGGTTCTTACCATGAACGCCCCGCGCTCGGGCCGGCGACTGCCACACTGCGGTCATGCGCATCACCACCGGCGACGAGCGACGCGCGCGGCTCGCGCGGGCGCGCCTGTACCTCGTGTGCGGCGCGCGGCCCGGCGGCCGCGACGCGGATGACTTGCTGGCGGCGGCGCTGGCCGGCGGCGTGGACGTCGTGCAGTTGCGCGAGAAGGACGCGACGGAGGACGAGGTCCTGTGCGCCGCCGGCACGTTCCGCGCGCGCTGCGACGAGGCCGGCGCGCTCTTCGTGCTCAACGACCGTCCCGACCTGGCGGTCGCCGCCGGCGCCGACGGCGTGCATCTCGGCCAGGACGACCTGCCGGTCGACGAGGCGCGATCGATCGTGGGCGACGACCGGCTGATCGGCCGCTCCACGCACTCCGCCGAGCAGATCGACGCGGCCACCGGCGTGGACTACGTCGCGGTCGGTCCCGTCCACGCCACGCCGACCAAGCCCGGGCGACCCGCCGTCGGGCTCGACCCGGTGCGCCACGCGGCCGCGCACGCGCGGGTCCCGTTCTTCGCCATCGGGGGCATCGATCCGGGGAACGTGGACGGGGCGATCGCGGCCGGCGCCCGGCGCGTTGTGGTCGTGCGCGCGATCGCCGAGGCAGCCGACCCCAAGGCCGCGGCCCGCGACCTCCGCCGCGCCCTCGACGCCGCCTGGCGGGAGGCCCCCGTTGGGGCGGCGTAGCCGCAAGCGGGGCGGCCTGCCCGCCCGCGACGTCGTCGCGCCACCGGCGTCGCCCGCCCCTCGCGCCGATCCCTTCGCCCGGGCCCGCGCGCGCTCGCAGGCCCGCGACGCCGAGGCCCGGGCCAAGCTCGATCCGCTGGCGCCGGGCGAGCGGCCGGCGGCGGTGACCGTCGCCGCCTTCGTCGCGGTCGGGCTGGCCATCGCCAACGTCGCGCTGTGGGCCGCAGGGGTGAAGGTCTCCGGGCAGCGCACCAGCCCGGCGGGGGTCGTGGCGTTCGCGATCCTCATGCTGGCCGCCGCGGTCGGCCTCTGGCGCGCGCGCTACTGGGCGGTCCTGGGGTTCGAGGCGCTGCTGGGCCTCTCGATCGTGGTCGCGGCGCTCTCGCTGGTGGTGGCGTCGAACGCGGCCGCGGTCGTCCTCTGCCTGGGCATCATCGGCCTGGCCGGGCCGCTGTTCTGGAAGCTGATCCGCGCGATGGCGCGGATCCAGATGCCAGATCGCCGGCCGCCAGCGCCGGGTGGATAAGGTCTCGGCCGATGGCCGAGACCTCGTACGACTGCGTCGTCATCGGATCCGGACCCGGCGGATACGTGGCCGCGATCCGGGCCGCGCAGCTGGACATGCGCACGGCGGTCGTCGAGAAGGACGTGATCGGCGGGCGCTGCCTCAACTACGCGTGCATCCCCGCGAAGGCGGTCCTGCGCACCGCCGACGTCCTCAGCGAGATCGACGACGCGGAGGAGTTCGGGCTGCGGGTGGCCGGGCGCGAGATCGACTTCCCGACCGTGGCCGCGCGCCGCGACAAGGTGGTCAAGACGCTCACCGGCGGGGTCTCCGGCCTGTTCAAGAAGAACAGCATCGACTACCTGGAGGGCGTGGGCGTGCTCACCGCGGACGGCCAGGTGCGGGTGGGCGACGACGTCATCGACGCGCGCGCGGTGCTGCTGGCCACCGGCTCGATCCCGCGCCCGATCCCGGGAGTGCAGTTCGGCGGGCGCGTGGTCGACACCGCCGGCGCCTGGCTCCTGGGCGAGCTGCCCGAGTCGATGACGGTGGTGGGAGCCGGCGCCTCGGGCACGGAGATCGCCTCGGCCTTCGCCCGGCTGGGCACGCGGATGACGCTGATCGAGGCCCTGCCCCGGGTCCTGCCCACCGAGGACGCCGACATCTCCAAGGCCGCCGAACGGGGGCTCAAGAAGCAGGGGATGGAGATCCGCACGGACACCACCGTGGACGACGTCGACAGCGGCGACAGGAAGGTGACGTTCTCCGCCGGCGGCGAGTCGCTCGAGTCCGAGTACCTGGTGATCGCGGCCGGCCGCGGGCCCGACGTCGAGGGCCTGGGGCTCCAGCAGGCCGGCGTGGAGCTCGACGAGCGCGGGCTGGTCAAGGTGGACGGCGCCCAGCGCACGACGCGCGAGGGCGTGTACGCGATCGGCGACCTGGTGGCCGGGCCGATGCTGGCGCACAAGGCCTCGGAGGAGGGGATCCTGGCGGTGGAGGACGCGGCCGGTCTGCCCACGCAGGCCATCGACCACGTCGACATCCCCCGGGCGACGTTCTGCACTCCGAACGTCGCCAGCTTCGGGCTCACCGAGGCCCAGGCCCGCGAGGCCGGCTACGACGTCACGGTGGGCAAGGTGCAGTACGGCGCGGTGGGCGGCGGCGCGGTGTACGGCGACCGGTCCGGCGTCATCAAGATCGTGGGCGAGACCCGCTACGGCGAGCTGCTGGGCGGGCACATCTGCGGCGCCAAGGCGACCGAGCTCATCCAGGAGCTGGTCAACGCCAAGGAGCTGGAGGGGGGCTACCCTGAGGTGGCGCGCATGGTCCACGGCCATCCCACCCTCTCCGAGGCCGTCATGGAGGCCGCCCGGGCCGCCGACGGCTGGCTGATCCACGGCTAGTGGTTCGTGGGACCACTAGTGCCGCTCTTCTACTACGACCTGGCCAGCCCCGAGTGCTACCTCGCGGCCGAGCGGCTGGCGGACGTGCTGGGCGTGGTGCCGGAGTGGACGCCGGTCCAGGCGGCGCGCCTCCCGGCGGGCGACCTCACCGCCTTCCGCTGCGCCGAGGAACGCGACATCCACATGCTCGAGATCGAGCGGCTCGCCGCCGCCCGGGGGATGCAGCCGCTGCGCTGGCCCGCCCGCTGGCCGGCGGAGGTGGAGCTGGCGCTGCGGGTGGCCACCTACGCCAAGCAGATCGGGCGCGGCGTGGCGTTCTCGCTGGCCGCCTTCCGCCAGGCCTTCGCCGCGGGACGCGACCTGTCCACGCCCGACGGCGTGGTCATCGCCGCCGCCGCCTGCGAGATGCACCCTACCGCGGTGCTGCGCAGCGCCGAGACCCGCGGCGTGCGCGAGGCGCTGGCCGCGGCCACCGAGGAGGCGCGGGCCGCCGGCGCCACCCGCGTACCCGCCCTGCGGGTGGGCGACGAGGTGTTCCACGGCGACGAGGGGCTGGAGGCGGCGGCGCAGGCGCTGGCCGGGACGGCGGCGCGATGATGAGGGCGAGCTCGGCCTACGAGATCAAGCACGTGCGCGGCGGAGTGGCGCCCGCGCTGCTGGCCGACCCGAGCCGTGTCGACCAGGTCGAGGTGCTGGAGCTCGAGTCCGGCGAGGTGGTGCTGCTGTGGGACCTGGGCGCGGCCGACGCGCGCCGCGTGGTGCGCGCCCTGCGCGAGGAGCTGCTCACGCTGGAGGCCGAGCAGTTCATCGCCCGCTGCCGGGCGCTGGACGCCCAGCTCGCGGGCGGCGCGGGGGGCCTGCGCTAAGGTCGGATCGATGTCCGATCACCTGGCGCCGGCCGTCGAGCGCGAGCCCGGAGAGCGACCGCTCCCGGATCCGGCGACCGCGCGCGAGTGGCTGGAGACCATGACGCTCATCCGCCGCTTCGAGGAGCGCGCGGGCGAGATGTACGCGAAGGCAAAGGTGGGCGGGTTCCTGCACCTGGCGATCGGCGAGGAGGCCACGATCGTCGGCTCGGTCCGGGCGCTGCGCGACACCGACTACCTCATCTCCACCTACCGCTCGCACGGCCATGCGCTGGCGCGCGGGACGCCGCCCAACGCGGTCATGGCCGAGCTGTTCGGCCGCGTCGACGGCTGCTGCCACGGCCGCGGTGGCTCGATGCACATGTTCGACCTGCAGCGGCGGTTCCTGGGCGGCTACGGGATCGTGGGCGGCAACCTCCCGCTGGCCGCGGGCATCGCGATGGCCTCCGACCAGCTGGGCCGCGACGAGGTCACCCTCTGCCAGTTCGGCGACGGCGCCGCCAACCAGGGGACGTTCGGCGAGACGCTGAACCTGGCGGCCCTGTGGCGGCTGCCGGTGGTGTTCATGGTCACCAACAACCAGTTCGGGATGGGCACGTCGCTGGAGCGCCACTCCGCCGTCACCGACCTGTTCCTCCGGGGCGAGGGCTACGGGGTGCCCGGAATGCGCTGCGACGGGATGGACGTGGTCGACACCCAGGCCGTCACGGCCGAGGCGCTGCGTCGCGCGCGCGAGGAGCGCCAGCCGGTGCTGGTGGAGGCGATCACGTACCGCTTCCGGGGCCACTCGATGGCCGACCCCGAGGAGTACCGCACGCGCGAGCAGGTGGAGGAGTGGCGCCGCCGCGATCCCATCGCCAGCTTCGGCCGGCGGCTGGGCGCCGAGGGCGTCCTGCGCGAGGACGAGCTGGCCGACGTCGATCGCGCGGCGGTGGAGCGCGTGGACGCCGCGGTGGTGTTCGCCGACGCCTCGCCCTTCCCCCCGCCCGAGTCGCTGTACGACGACGTCTACGTCCTGGGCGACCAGGTGCAGGGGTGGTATTCGGTGGATGAGCGCTCGGCCGGAGTGCACCGGGGCGAGGACGAGCGCGAGCTGGCGCAGCGGGAGGACTGATCCATGGCCGTGATGCGCTACCGCGAGGCGCTCAACCAGGCGCTGCGCGAGGAGATGCGCCGGGACGAGCGCGTGCTGCTGCTGGGCGAGGACATCGGGGTGTTCAACGGCGCCTTCAAGGTCACCGCCGGGCTGCTGGACGAGTTCGGCGAGAAGCGGGTGCGGGACACGCCGATCTCCGAGAACACCATCGTGGGCATGGGCGTGGGGGCGGCGATGAGCGGACTGCGGCCGGTGGTGGAGCTGATGACGATCAACTTCTCGCTGCTGGCGATGGACCAGATCGTCAACCACGCGGCGCACATCCGCTACATGTTCGGCGGCCAGCCCCGGGTGCCGCTGGTGATCCGGATGCCGCAGGGTGCGGGCCACCAGCTCGGTCCGACGCATTCGCACTCGTTCGAGGCCCTGTATCTGCACGTGCCGGGGCTGCTGGTGGCGGTGCCGTCCACGCCAGCCGACGCCAAGGGACTCCTCAAGGCCGCGATCCGCGACGACAACCCGGTGGTGTTCATCGAGCACGAGTACCTGTACGGCCAGCGGGGCGACGTGCCCGAGGACGGCGAGGTCGTCGCCCGGTTCGGCGAGGCGGCGGTGCGCCGCGAGGGCGACGACGTCACGATCGTGGGCATGACCGCGCGGTGATCGTCGAGGAGGGCTGGCCCCACGGCGGGGTCGGCGCGAACCTGGCCGCGCTGGTGCAGGAGCAGGCGTTCGACTGGCTGGACGCCCCGGTGGGACGGGTCACCGGCGCCGATGTCCCGATGCCCTACTCGCGACCGCTGGAGCAGATCGCCTACCCGCACGAGCCCCAGGTGGTGGAGGCGGTGCTCGCCACCTTCCGGGACGTGTGAGGCGTCGGCTAGCTTTCTCTCCA
>VAXS01000200.1 GCA_005883255.1 Actinomycetota bacterium
GCTTCGTCCTCTTCTACTTCCTGGGCGGGCTGGCTGCGCTCTGGCTGCAGGTTGCGGTCTCGCCAGACTCGACCGCGCCCACGATCGGCGCGTCGGGGGCGATCGCCGCCGTGCTGGGGGGCTACATCCTCTTGTATCCGCGCGCGCGGGTCCTCACGTTGGTCTTCATCATCTTCTTCGTCACGGTGATCGAGCTGCCCGCTGTCTTCGTGCTCGCCCTGTGGTTCCTCGAGCAGGTCTACTTCGGCGCAGCCAACCTCACCAACCCCACGGGCGGCGGCGGAGGGGTCGCGTACTGGGCGCACATCGGGGGCTTCGGCTTCGGGCTGGCGCTGATCAGGCTGTTCGCGACGCGCCGCGACAAGCAGATACCGCCGCGCATCCCGGTTTACTGACCCGGTGCGCCAGGTCGTCCTCCTCGTCGTGCTGGTGGCGATCGTCGGGCTGGCCTACCTGACGCTCGCGGCGGTGGCCAACGGCGGCTTCGACATCCTCACCGTGCTGTCGCTGCTGGTCCTCGCCCTGTTCGCATTTGGAATCGTGGGTGCGTTGATTCATCCTCCCCAGGAGTGAGCCTTCGACTCACGCTGGCAGTCCTGGCGCTGCTGATCGCCGGCGGTGCGGTGGCGCTCCGCGTGGGCGAGGGCGGCGGTGGCGGCAGCCACGCGGCGGTGCCTGCCGCCGCGCCGAAGCCCCGCCCTCTCCCCCCGCCCCCTTACGGGGCCGGCGCGGCGCCGGTCCGGGTGAGCATGCGCTTCAAGCATCCCCCGCGCAGCGGCGAGCTGTTCGACCTGCGCACCGGCCGGGTGCTGTGGAGCCGCCTGCCCACCCGCGGGCAGCCGGTCGCCAGCCTGGCGAAGATGATGACCGCGATCGTCGTCGCCGACCGGTCGCGCGACTCCGAGCTCGTGTACGTGAGCCGGCGGGCCCGGGCCGAGCCCGGCTCCGCGGTGGGCCTGCTGCCGCCCCACCGGCGGGTGTCGCTGCGGCTGCTGCTCTACGGCCTGCTGCTCCCGTCCGGCAACGACGCCGCCGTGGCGCTGGCCGAGCACGTGGCCGGCTCCGTCCCCCGCTTCGTGGCGCTCATGAACGCCGAGGGCCGCCGGCTGGGCCTGCGCTGCTCGCACTTCTCGTCGCCCGACGGCTACCAGGACGCGGGCAACCGCTCGTGCGCCCGCGACCTGGCGGTGCTGGCGCGCGAGGTCCTGCGCCGCCCGCGGCTGGCCCGCATCGTGCGCACGCGCTACATCTCGTTCCCGTCGCTGCTGCCCCACATCGCCAAGGTGCACGGTCACAAGAAGACCGTGTGGAAGCCGGGACGGCTGTACCTGGCCAGCCACAACCCGCTCCTGCTGGACCGCTATCCCGGCGCGACCGGCATCAAGACCGGGTTCACCGACGGGGCGGGCCGCTGCCTGGTGGGGACGGCCCGGCGGGGTCGCCTGGAGCTCGGCGTGGTGCTCCTGCACTCGCCCGACCCCGGCGGCCAGGCCGTGCGGATCCTCAACCGCGGCTTTGCGGCGCTGCGCCGCGCCGGCGCCGCCCCGGCGCGGTAGGGTTCCCGCCGTCGCCAGTTGGCCAGCCAGCCAGGAGGAGCCGTGGACCTCAAGGACACCGCCGAGCAGGCCGCGTACCGCGAGCGCGTGCGGACGTGGCTGGAGGAGCACCGCGCCGAGGCGCCCGCGCTGCGCGGAGAGGACGCCATCGAGGACGAGGACGAGCGGATCGCCGCGCACCGCGCCTGGCAGCGCCGGCTGGCCGAGGCCGGCTTCGTGGGCATCACCTGGCCCGAGGAGTACGGCGGCCAGGGGCTGGGCCCGCTCGAGCAGGTCATCTTCAACCAGGAGCTCAACCGGCTCGGGCTGCCGGGCATCATCGACACCATCGGCGTGGGCATGCTGGGACCGACGATCATCGCCCATGGCTCCGAGGAGCAGAAGCAGCGCTACCTGGCGCCGATGCTTCACGCCGACGAGGTCTGGTGCCAGCTGTTCTCGGAGCCGGCGGCCGGCTCCGGGCCTGACGATGTTCGTGGTGCCCATGGACGCCGAGGGCGTGACGGTCCGGGGGCTGCGCCAGATCTCCGGCGAGGCCGAGTTCAACGAGGTGTTCTTCGACGACGTCCGCCTCGACCCCGACGCGACGGTGGGTCCGGTGAACGGCGGCTGGGGCGTGGCGATGACCACGCTGATGTTCGAGCGCCTGACCATCGGCGGCGGCGCCGAGGGGATGGGCTACCGGGCCGACCGCTTCGCGGCCGCGATCGCCGCCGACGCGGTGGCCGCCGCCGACCCGGAGGTGCGCGCGCGGCTGGGCCGCGTGTCCAGCGAGCTGCTGTCGATCCGCTTCACCGGCTATCGCATGCTCACCGCGCTGCAGCGGGGCCAGATCCCGGGTCCCGAGGCCGGGCTGTCGAAGGTCACCCTGGTCAACGCCGGGATCGCCGCCCTAGACCTGGTGACCGACGTGGTCGGGCCCGACGCGCTGCAGGACGGCACCGACTGGTCGTATCTGACGTCGTTCCTGCCCGGGCTGAAGTCCGCGGGCGGGACCGAGGAGATCCTGCGCAACACCGTGGGCGAGCGGGTCCTGGGGCTCCCGCCGGAGCCGCGTCTGGACAAGGGGGTCCCGTTCAGCGAGCTGCGCGCCCGGGAGCGCGAGGCCGCCGGGGCGACGCCGTGAACTTCGAGCTCTCCGACGAGCAGGAGGCGCTGCGCGAGGCCGCCCGCGGGGCGCTGTCCCGCCACGAGACGTTGGCGGCCGCCCGGGCGGCGGCGGACGGCGGCGAGCGCCTCGACCTGTGGGACGTGGCCCGCGAGATGGGCTGGCCGGGGCTGCTGGTGGACGAGGAGCGCGGGGGTGCCGGGCTGGGCGCGCTGGACGCGATGCTGGTGATGGCGGAGTGCGGGCGCGTGCTGGCCTCGGTCCCGCTGCTGGGACACGTGCCGGCCACCGCGCTGCTGGACGGCGCGCCGGATGCCGACCCCCAGCTGCTGCGCGCGCTGGCCGAGGGCGAGCGCCGCGCGGCACTGGTCCCGGCCCAGCCGCCGGGCGATCGCCACGCCGAATGGACGGTCGACGCCGTGCAGGGACAGGGGCGGCCGGCCGCTCCCACTGTCGACGCCGACGGCGCGGTCACCGGAGCCGTGGCCTGGGTCCCGGACGCGCCGGGCGCGGACGTGCTGGTGGTGGTGGGCACCGATCCGGAGGGCGCGCCCCGCGCGGTGCTGGTGGACGCCGGCGCCGCGGGCGTGACCGTGGCGGAGGTGCGCCGCTACGACTTCACCCGCCTGCTCGGCCACGTGCGCCTGGAGGGAGCGCCCGGCCAGGCGCTCGACGTGGACGAGGACGCGCTGCGCGCCGCCTGGTTCCTGGCGCAGGCGCTGATCGCCGCCGAGTCGCTGGGCTCGGTGGAGGCCGCGCTGGAGAGCTCGGTGGCCTACGCCAAGGAGCGGTACACGTTCGGGCGGCCGATCGGCTCCTACCAGGCGATCAAGCACGGGCTCACGGAGGTCCTGCGCCGGCTCGAGAACGCCCGCTCGCTGCTCTACTACGCCGGCTGGGCCCGCCAGGACGCGCCCCGCGAGTTCCCGCTGGCCGCCAGCGCGGCGCGCACCGCCGCCGGCGAGGCGCTCGACCACGCCACCCGGGAGATGATCTCCGTGTTCGGCGGCATCGGCGCCACCTGGGAGCACGACGCCCCCTACTTCTTCCGCCGCGCCCAGCTCTCGGACCGGCTGCTGGGCGGGACCGACGGCAGCGCCGACCGCGTGGCCGGCGAGCTCCTGGCGCAGGCGCGAGCCGAGGCCGCGTCGTAGCGCGCTAACGGTCCAGCGTACGCTCGGCGATCCGCGTCCAGGCCGGGAGCAGCAGGCTGCGCGGCACCAGGCGCCCGGCCTGGGCCACCGCGTTCTGCGCGAGCCCGGGGAAGACCATGCGCCGGCCCGCCACCATCCCCTCGATCCCCGCGCGCGCCACCTCGGCCGCGGACTGCGCCATGAAGCCGGGCAGCCGGCCCTCGAGGTCCCCTACCCCGGCGACCTGGCTGAACTCGGTGGCCACGGGCCCCGGGCACAGCACGGTCATCGAGACGCCGGTGCCCGCCAGCTCGGACGCCACCGCCTCGGAGAACGAGTTCACGAACCCCTTGGTGGCCGCGTAGGTGGCGTTGTGCGGCTGCGGCTGGAACCCGGCCAGTGAGCCCACGTTCAGCACCGCGCCGCTTCCCCGCCGCACCATGTCGGGCAGGAAGGCGGCGGTGAGCTCGTGCAGCGCCACCACGTTGACCCGGACCATCGCGATCTCGCTCTCGGCGGGGAGCTCGTGGAAGCGCCCGAACGAGCCGTAGCCGGCGTTGTTGCACAGCACGTCGATCCGGCGCTCGCCCGCGCGCAGGGCCTCGATCAGGCGCGCCCGGGCGGCATCGTCGGCCAGGTCGCAGTCGTGGACCTCGACTCCGATGCCGTGGCGCGCGCGCAGCTCCTCGCCCAGCGCGTCCAGCCGCTCGCGCCGGCGGGCCACCAGCGTCAGGCCGTGGCCGCGGGCCGCCAGCTGGCGCGCCAGCTCGGTCCCGATGCCGGCCGAGGCGCCGGTGATCAGGCAGGTGGCGGAGGGATCGGGAGCCGGGAGGGCCATCGGGCCGGGGACCCTACCCGCAGTACACTCGAACCGCTCCCTGGGGCCATAGCTCAGTTGGGAGAGCGCGGGCTTTGCAAGCCCGAGGTCGCCGGTTCGATCCCGGCTGGCTCCACTTCCGCGGGCGGATTTGACGGCCCGGCGCGGGGTATATGGACGCCGGGAGGATTTCGCGTGAGGGAGATGGAGCCCGGCCGTCCGAGCGGCGGATCCACGGGGATCGGCGACAGTGAGCGAGCGCGCCGTGCCCGCGCCGGGACCGGGTCGCGGCTGTGGTACCTGCTGCTGCTGGCGCCGTTCGTCGGACTGCTGTGGGTCCCGTTCTATGCCGACGCCCATCCGCGGCTGTTCGGCTTCCCGTTCTTCTACTGGTACCAGTTCGCCTGGGTCCCGGCGACCGCGCTCCTCACCTGGTTCGTGTTGCGGAGGGTGCGATGATCGCCACGTCGGTCAACGGCGTCGCCCTGGCGGTGTTCGTCGTCCTGTTCGCGTTCGTGACCGTCATGGGCTTCGTGGCCGCGCGCTGGCGGCGTGGCGACCTCGGCGTCCTCAACGAGTGGGGCCTCGGCGGCCGCCGGTTCGGGTCGGTGGTGACGTGGTTCCTGCTGGGCGGCGACGTCTACACCGCCTACACCTTCATCGCCGTCCCGGCGCTGGTGTTCGCGATCGGCGCCCAGGGCTTCTTCGCCCTTCCCTACACGATCATCGTCTATCCGGTCGTCTTCATCCTGATGCCGCGCCTGTGGGCGGTGGCCAGCAAGCACGGCTACGTGACGCCCGCCGACTTCGTGAAGGGCCGCTACGGCAGCTCCACCCTGGGCTTGACCACGGCGCTCACCGGCCTGCTGGCCACGATGCCGTACATCGCGCTGCAGCTGATCGGCATCCGCGTGGTGATCGCGGCGATGGGGATCAAGGGAGACTGGCCGCTGATCAGCGCGTTCGTGATCCTGGCCGCCTACACGTACCAGAGCGGCCTGCGCGCCCCGGCGCTGATCTCGATCGTCAAGGACACGCTCATCTACGTGACGATCCTGGTGGCGGTCATCTACATCCCCATCAAGCTCGGGGGCTACGGCAAGATCTTCGACGCCGCCGGCAATGCGCTGCCGCACAAGACCGGGCCCACCGGCAAGCCGGGGGCGCTCATCCCCGGGAACGACGCCGCCTATGGCGCCTACGCCACGCTGGCCCTGGGGTCGGCGCTGGCGCTGTTCATGTACCCGCACGTCATCACCGGGGTCCTGAGCGCGAAGGGTCGCAACGTCATCCGGCGCAACGCCACCATCCTGCCCGCCTACACGTTCCTCCTCGGGCTGATCGCGCTGCTGGGCTACATGGCGATCGCCGCCGGGATCAAGCCCTCGAGCCCCAACTCCGTTGTGCCGGACCTGTTCGTCAAGTACTTCCCGTCGTGGTTCGAGGGCTTCGCGTTCGCCGCCATCGCCATCGGGGCACTTGTGCCCGCCGCGATCATGTCGATCGCCGCCGCGAACCTGTTCACGCGCAACGTCTACCGGGAGTACATCCGACCGCAGGCGTCGGACGCCGAGGAGTCGCAGGTGGCCAAGCTGGCGTCGCTGGTGGTGAAGGGCGGGGCACTGGCGTTCATCCTCGCGCTCCCCACCAAGTACGCGATCGACCTCCAGCTGCTGGGCGGGGTGTGGGTCCTGCAGACGCTGCCGGCGATCGTCGGCGGGCTGCTCACGCGCTGGCTGCACCGCTGGGCGCTGCTGGCGGGCTGGGCCGCGGGGATGGCGACCGGGACGCTGATGGCCGTCGACCTCGACTTCAAGTCGTCCGTGTACCAGCTGAACATCTTCGGGACGAGCATCACAGCCTACGAGGCGATCTTCGCCTTCGTCCTCAACGTGGTGGTCTCGGTGGCGCTGACGCTGCTCTTCGACCTGCTCCGGGTGCGCCGGGGAGCCGACGAGACCGCGGCTTCGGAATACGAGGAGCGCGGCGACGAGCCCACCGCACAGCCCCCCGCCGAGCAGGCGCCCGCCCTGGCGCGCGGTTGATCCACCAGGCGGGCCCGCCGGCCCTCGCGCGCCCTCGGCGTGCGAGGATGGAGAGAGAGGGAGATGGCTGACGACCGCGCCGAGGTTTCGAACTTCGAGATCGTCAACCACTACTTCGACCTGGCCGCGGACCGGCTGGGCGTGCCCGAGGACATCCGGGCCGTGCTGCGCTCGGCCTACCGGGAGGTCCAGGTGCAGATCCCGGTCCGCCTGTCGGACGGCAAGATCCACGTCTACTCCGGCTACCGCGTGCAGCACAACGGCGCGCGCGGTCCCTACAAGGGCGGGATCCGCTTCCACCCCGAGGTCGACCTGGACGAGGTGCGCGCGCTCGCCTCGCTGATGACCTGGAAGACCGCGATCGCGGGCATCCCGTTCGGCGGGGCCAAGGGCGGCGTGAACTGCCCTGCCGACGAGCTCGAGCGCTCCGAGGTGCAGGCGATCAGCCGCTCGTTCATGGACAAGATCGAGAAGGTGCTGGGTCCCACGCGCGACATCCCGGCGCCGGACGTCAACACCAACGCCCAGGTGATGGCCTGGATGATGGACGAGTACGGCAAGCTCCACGGCCACACGCCGGCGGTGGTCACCGGCAAGCCGATCTCGCTGGAGGGGTCCTACGGGCGCGAGGCGGCGACGGGCCGGGGCCTGGTCTACCTGTACCGCGAGGCCGCGCCCAGCCTCGGCCTCACGCCGTCGGAGACCCGCGTCGTCGTCCAGGGATACGGCAACGTGGGCTCGTGGGCGGCGCGGATCATGCAGCAGCTCGGATGCCGGCTGGTCGCCGCCTCGGACGCGCGCGGGGCGATCCGCCACGACGGCGGCATCGACGCCGACGCCCTGGCCGAGCACGTCGCCGCGGGCGGCCGGGTGGCGGAGTTCCCGGGCGCGGAGGAGATCTCCCCCGAGGAGCTGCTCGCGGTCGAGTGCGAGGTATTCATCCCCGCCGCCCTGGGCGGCATGATCCACGCCCAGAACGCCGATCTCCTCAATTGTCGGGTGATCATCGAGGGCGCCAACAGCCCCACCACTCCACGCGCCGACGAGATCCTCACCGAGAAGGGCGTGTTCATCGTGCCCGACGTGATGGCGAACGCCGGCGGCGTCGTCGTGTCCTACTTCGAGTGGGCGCAGAACCTCCAGCACTTCCGCTGGGACGAGCGCGAGGTCAACGACAAGCTGGGGACCATCATGCGGCGGGCCTACCGCGAGGTGGTGGCCCGGACCAAGGAGGACGAGGGCACGTCACTGCGGGTGGCGGCCTACGCGATGGGGATCGAGCGGGTCCTCGAGGCCGCCCGCACGCGCGGATACATCTAAGGGGTCGGCCGGCGGCCGGTTTTAACGCAGGCGCGCCCCCGCTAGGGGGCGCCCCTACGGCGTCCTTGCCCTCCGAGGCAAGATCTTGGGCCGCGGTGCCCGCGGAGTGGCTCCCGATCCGCCGGCAGGGGGAGGATCGACTGCCGCCGGCGGGACCTGAAGCTCCGCGCCGGGGCTCTGGACGCCCGTCCGGTCAGGGAAGCCTGAGGGTGCCCTCGAGGAGCAGGGCGACGCCGCCCGCGACCCGGATGCGGTCGCCTTCGATCGCGCACTCCAGGCGGCTGGGGCGGCCCATCTCGGCGCCCTGGTCGATGTCCAGCCGCTCCACGCCCACGCGCTCGGCCAGGTAGGCGGCCAGCGGTCCGGCGGCGGAGCCCGTCGCGGGGTCCTCCCCGATCTCGGCGCTGTGGGCGAAGGCGCGGGCCTGAGCCCGGGCGGCCCGCGGGTCGCAGGCGGCCAGGTAGAGGACGACCGCGTCGTGGGCGTCCAGCAGCGCCTGGATGGCGAGCCAGTCGGGGCGGGCGCGGGCCAGGACGTGGGCGTCGCGGACCGGCGCGAGGACCTGCGGGACGCCGGTGGAGACCACCTGGGGAGGGAGGTCCGGGTCGCCGTCGGCCGCCCGCAGGCCCACGGGGCTCAGCGCCTCGACCCGGTGGAGCTGGACCCCCATGACCGGGGGCTCCTGCAGCATCGAGACGCGCCCGCGGTCGCCGTCCAGCTCCACGTCCACCGGCTGCAGCCCGGCCTGGGTCTGCTGCACGTAGCTGGCGTGGTGCTGGCCGCGCACGCGGGCCACGGCGGCGGCAGTGCCCAGCGAGGGATGGCCGGCGAACGGCAGCTCCTGGCGCAGGTCGAAGATGCGGTTGCGGTAGTCGGCGCCGTAGGCGGTGGGCGACTGGACGAACGTCGTCTCCGAGAGGCCGAGCTCGCGGGCGACCGTGAGCATGATCCCGGGGTCGAGGTCGTCGGCATCGTGGACGACCGCGAGCGGGTTGCCCCTGAGCGGCCCGTCGCAGAAGACGTCGAGCCAGGTCAGACGGTGGCCCGCCACCCCCGGGCGTCAGCCGTCGAAGTCGAAGTCGCGCGGGGGCTTCTGCTCGAACCAGAGGCGGTCGTGCTCGGGCGTCTCCTGGAGGAACTCGGGGGTCTCCTCCAGGACGTCCTCACCCTCGGCCTCGCCCGGCTGGGGACCGGGCTCCTCCACCTGCGCGTCCTCGTCCGCGAACAGCTCCTCGGCGTCGAAGCCGACCGTCTCTCCGCCGGCCTGCTCGGGGGCGGCGGGCGCGGTGTCGGACTCGGCCGGGGCCGCGGCCTCCGGCTCGGCGGGCGCGGGCTCGATCCGGGTTGGCTCCTCGCCGGGGGGGCGCTCGACGACCTCGTGCTCGGTGACCGGATGGGGCTCGACCGCCACCTCGTCGGGCGCTGGCGGGACCTCGAGCGCGGGCTCCTCCGCGGGCGCTCCGTCCGCCGCCTCGACCTCGGTCGCCTCAGGCTCGGGGGACGCGGCCACGGGGGCGCGCACGGGGGGTCCGAGCGCCTCCTGCTCCTCGCGGGCGACCTCGCCGGGATCGGCTCCCCGCCTGCGCTTGAGCTCCAGGTGCTCGCGGATGGCTTCGTCGAGAAGGCCCATTGGCGAAGAATTAGCCTACTTGGCCGGGGCGCTCCTCGCGGGCAGCGGGCCCGCGCGCTCGGTTCGGTTCTTGCCCGCGCGCTTGGCCCGGTAGAGCGCGGCGTCGGCGGCGGCGATCAGGCCGTTCTTGTCCTCGGCCGTCTCCGGAAAGGCGGCGGCGCCCAGGCTGGCCGTCACGCGCAGGACGCCCTCGCCGTCCAGCCGGGGAATCTCCAGCGCCGCCACCGCGACCCGCACGCGCTCGGCGAGGTTGTACGTGCCCTCCAGGTCGGTCTGGGGCAGCGCCACCGCCAGCTCCTCGCCCCCATAGCGCGCCGGCTCGTCGATCTCGCGCGAATTCGCACGAAGCACGTGCGCCACCTCGCGCAGGACGACATCGCCCTGCTGGTGGCCGTGGATGTCGTTGAACCGCTTGAAGTCGTCGATGTCGAGCATGAGGAGGCCCACCGGCTGGTCGTAGCGCCGGGCGCGCTCGAACTCGGCCGAGACGACCTCCTGGAA